>JAUNWC010000208.1 GCA_030540495.1 Bacteroidota bacterium | reverse complement strand
GTTTATAGACAAGAATGACGATATGTTGGAAAGAACCATAGATTGCATAAATTCTTATTTGTCTTTGGGCTATAAAGTAGAAGATATTGCCATATTGTGTCGCAGAGGAAAGGAATTAACCGAATTGGCTCATAGACTAAAAGAATTAGATAATACTGGACAAGGAGAATATATATATAACCCTTTGTCTGATGATGCTTTCATACTCTCATCCTCCGATGCTGTTAATCTAATTGTTTCTGCACTTGGCTTTCTTTTATCAGAAAATGATGCTATAGCCAAAGAACATTTAACCTTATATAATCCTTTGTCTATAAATCAAATAAACAATTTAAGAAGGCAAGATTATAAAATGTTTTCTCTATTTGATATTGTGGTTAATATAACGGAAATATTAGAAGTAAAGGACACTGTTTTTATGCCTGCTTTCTATGATGCCATCAAAAACTTTATGGTAGAGAAACGTGGAGGAATTGCAGAATTTTTGAACTATTGGGAAAGCACGCTTAAAGACCAAAAGATAGAAACTTCCATAGGTGGCAATTCTCTAAGACTAACCACCATACATAAGAGCAAAGGTTTGGAATACAATGTAGTTATATTGCCTTATTTTAAATGGCAATTGTCAAAAACATCAGATAGTATTTGGATAGACAATTCGGAGGGAAAAATAATAGATATACCTGCGGTGGAATGTAGAATTTCGGACTTAAAAGATACTGAATTTCAAGAGGAATACGATAACGAAATAGAAATGCAAAAGAGAGAAAGTTATAATCTTTTGTATGTGGCTTGCACAAGAGCAAAACAACATCTTTCTATCATTGCCACTCATGGCAAGTCGCCAAAACCGGGTAGCGAAAGTAATGTTGGTGATTTGTTATATAATTTCTTACAAAGTAGGAGTGATACTTTTAGTCAGATAGGGGAAGTATATACCTATAAAAATATACCTGTAGAATGTTACAGAATAGCAAAAGAAGAAGAAAAGAAAAGGGAAAATAAAAAAGTAACAATGAATTTTTCTTATAACGCGGTTGTTTTTTCTTCTCCGTCTTTATCTGAGAGTTACTTTACCAACACATCTTTTGAAGAAACGGGAAGCAAAAGGCTATTTGGTACAAATATGCACAACATTATTTATATTATATAAAACAAAGAAGATGTTGAAAAATACGCTGTTTATTTTAGCAAACGTTATGAAAATTGGGAAGAAATAAAAAAAATATTGCTTTCTATGTTTGATTATTCTAAGGATAGGCTTTGGTTCGAAAAGGAATTTAAGGTATTAAATGAAAAGAATATTGTTTTTAAAGGCAAAGACAATACCACCATAGTAAAACGTCCAGATAGAATAATGATAGGAAAAGAAAGTGTAGAAATTGTTGATTATAAATTTGCCAAAAAAGACGAGGTTACGCACCAAAAATATACTACACAAATTGCTGAATACAAACAACTTTTAGAGTTAATGGGATACAAAAACGTAAGTGCTTTTCTATGGTATATAGACATAGAAGACAGGCAATTGGAAAAACAGGAAATAATTTTGGTGAATTAATGTATTTGAGGAAAAATGAATAAGGATAGTTTTTTATATAGGGTAGCACAGAACATAATAGATAACAAAGAGATTGATTTTGAAAACACCTTGATTATTTTGCCAAACAGGAGAGCAAAAAACTTTCTTTTTGAATATGTTTGCAATACAGAGAAACCTATGTTTCTTTTTGATATAGTGTCTATAGACGATGTTGTGAAAAACAATATTTATGACAAAGTGCTTATGGACAAATTACCTTTACTTTATAACTTATATAAAAGTTATTGCAAAGTATATTATAATCACAATCCTTTGGCAGAGGGAGAAAAGAAAGAAAGTTTTTCGGAATTCTATTCTTGGGGAAAAATATTGCTTAATGATTTTGATGAAATAGACAAGCATCTTGTGGATGCAAAGGTTTTTTATCGCAACATACAAGATTATAAGAACCTGCAAACCAATCCAGATGAATACTTATCGGAGGAACAAAAAAGTTTGTTGGAGCGATTTTTTAATATAGCCTTTGATAGCGAAAGTTTGATAATAAAAAACTTTGTAAAAGTATGGAATTGTTTGTTTGAGATTTATGAGGATTTTAATAAATCTTTACTTGAGCAAAACGCTTCCTATTCGGGCAAGATATACAAAGACTTTGCTCAAAGGTTGGAAAAACAAGAAATAACTCTGAAATACAAACGAATAATAATAGCAGGTTTTAGTGTGCTGAATCAAGTAGAAAGAAAAATATTTAAAACACTAAAAAGCAACTATGAAACAGAGTTTTATTGGGACTATGATAATTATTATTCCGAAAACTTAGAAAACGAGGCGGGTATATTTATAAGAGAAAATATAAAAGATTTTCCATCTCCAAAGAGTTTTCAAAAATTATCCTTTGACAGAATACGCCAAAGCAAGCAAGATATAAAAATTGTAAAAACCTCATATTCATCTTTCTCTCTTGCTTATATAAAACAATGGTTAAGTGAAATAGATTACAAAAACCAAGACCCTAACAATATTGCTATAATACTATTGGACGAGAGTTTAATACCTATGGTTTTGAAATCTCTGCCCGAAAATGCTTTGGTAAATGTTACTATGGGCTATCCTTTTGTTCAAACTTTTCTTTATAATATTATTATAGACTATGTTCATAAATGGGTAAAACAAGGTTTTTTTGCTGAGCAAATAGACAAGGATATAAGACTTTTGGCAAAAAGTATTTTGGATAAAAACGACAAGAGTATTCTATGGCAGTTGGATGTTCTAAGGTCTATAAACGAATCTTTAACAGAATTTGCCAAAAGTTTAGATTACTATGAAAAAGAGGATATTAGCCAAGAAATTCTTTTGGATGTAATAAAAAAATATCTTAACAAAGAGAGTGCTGATTTGATATCCGATGCTACAAACGGAATACAAATAATGGGCTTGTTGGAAACAAGGTGTTTGGATTTTAAATACGTATTGATGTTATCTACTTCTGACAACAATTTGCCAAAAATTTCCTCAGACTCTTCGTTTATTCCTTTTTCTTTTAAAGAGGCTTATAGTATGATGTCCGTAAAAAGAAAAACAGGGCTTTTTGCTTATTATTTTTATAGGCTTTTTCATACGGCAAAGAGAATGGACTTTGTTTATAACACAGTAGATAAAGACAAAGTACAAGAAATGAGCCGTTTTCTAAGACAAATAAAAATAGAACTATCCGAATATAAACCAATAGAGGAAGAGGATTTTATGGGCGGTATTCTTCACCTAAGGGAAAAGAAAAATTATTTGTTTGATATAAAGGAGTGTAAGTTTTTG
Organism: Bacteroidota bacterium; assembly: GCA_030540495.1. Taxonomy (GTDB): domain Bacteria; phylum Bacteroidota; class Bacteroidia; order Bacteroidales; family P3; genus Scybalousia_A. The sequence goes on along the minus strand of JAUNWC010000208.1, from coordinate 178 downwards.
GATAAAGGAGAAAGAAGTCTATCTGCCTCCACTCTAAACAAGTTAATAGATTGTGAAAAGTTGTTTTATCTTTCTGTTATAAAAGGACTTTCAAAGGACATAGAGATTGAAGATTATAGGCAAATAGCCTTTGGTAATATGTTTCACCACATAGCCAACAGATACTACACAGAAAGGC
>JAUNWC010000207.1 GCA_030540495.1 Bacteroidota bacterium | reverse complement strand
AAGCCGCTTGCAGCTTTTCCTGTAAAGAATGAAATCAATGCGTCAACTGCAACTCCGATTCCTATAATTGTAAAAACGCAACCTACTGCTGTTACAATATGAAGTGGAGCATAACTGAAACAGATTACATTGTTTATCGCATATTTAATAAGCGATTTTGTCGACCATTTTGAAGTTCCGTTGGCTCGTTCTGCGACTTCATAGTAGACAGTAGTTTTTTTGAATCCTACCCAGAATGAAAGCGCACGGAAAAATGTGTTGCGTTCTTTTAGCTTGGCAAGTTCTGCAACAACTTTTTTATCCAGAAGTTTATAATCGCTGGAATTTTTCATATCCATGCCGACAGCTTTGCTTATCATTCCGTAGAAAACTTTTGTGAATAGCTTATGGAAAAGACCTTCCTTTCCACGATTGGATTTTACGCCCTCAACAACTTCATATCCTTCTTTCCATTTTTTGTACATTTCAACAAGCACAAACGGAGGATGCTGCAAATCTGCGTCAAGAAGAACTGTGCAGTCACCGGTAACGTTTCTTATTCCAGCAAAGAGAGCTGCTTCCTTTCCGAAATTCCTTGAAAAAGAAACGCATTTTACACGGCTATCTTTTTCATGCAATGCACGGATTTCCTGCAAAGTGTTATCCTTTGAGCCGTCATTTACAAAAAAAAGTTCAAAGTCAGCATTGTTTATACCCCCCCCCATGAAAATTTCACTGATTGTATTATAAAAGGGGAGTATGTTTGCCTCCTCGTTGTAGCAAGGAACTATAAGCGATATTTTATTCATTTGTTTCTTCCTCCGTTTTATTTATGGAAACATCTTTTTTCTCTTTGAATATTACAAGAAAACTGAACAAGAAGTTGAAGGCGCTGACTAAAATCTCATCAGTGATTTTAGAAAAGACTTCATTCCAACCCAAGACATCAACTAAAAGTGACATTATAAGAACATCAGCAACTCCTGAAAAAAGCCTTGAACCGTAGAAATATATAATTTCTCTGATAAATGCCTTTGCAGAAGTGCTAGTTCCTTTGAAAACATATTTTTTATTAGTAATGAATGCAAAAAGTACACATAAAAACCAGGCGAGCACAGTTGAAATTTGCACTGAAATTTTTATGTACCTAAACAAATAATAAAGAATTACATTTAGTGCTGTTGTAAGAATGCCCCAGAATGTGAATGAGATTATTTTTTTTATAAGTGGAATGTGCTTTGTATTTTTCATAATCTAAAACTTTTTATATATTTATATTATTTTAACCATAAAAAATGCTTTATGATAGTTGAATAAGTTTTCCCCATGCTTCATCTATTTCTTTATCATTAAAAATAAAGATTCCAGAATCTGGTGTGAAAGTAAGTTCTCCAAAGTATATTTCATTGTTTATAAGATAAAAATCAACTCGCACGTAACTAAATCCTTTTGAAAGTTCTTTTGCAAGATTTTTCATTTCTTCAAACTTTGATGGTATTGGAAAGTTTTTTTTATAAATAAGGTGTCCATTATAAGAGATATTTGTTTTTTCCCAATTCATTGTGTAAAAAGCCTGTTGGTATTCATGGCTATTTGGAATTCTGTCACCGATGAACTGACAATATTTTGGTTCTCCTGAAAAACAATGAAATTTATAGTCGTGTAGGTTTCCATCCATTTCTTGTATAAATTCTTCTGCAATTATTCTATGCTTTATTGAAGCGTATTGGTTTTCATACATCCCATTCATAGTCGCATAGTCAAGCTTTAACCATGCATTAAGTTTTTTTGTGATTGTTTTTATATTTATCTTTTTTTTATCTTTTATAATAATATTCATTGCAGAACCATGAGTGCATTTTAACACAAATTTTTGCGGAAGCAATTTAAAATCAATATCATTAGCATCATCCCATACGCCTAATAGTGGAACCGTTTTTATTCTGCCTTTAAAATTTTCCTCTATATATTTAGAGGCTTCATATTTATCAGAAAGTAGGCTTTTTATTGCTGTTGAGTCATAAATTTTCATCCATTGAAGTTTTTCAGAAAAAAGCTTTGGATTTTCAATATCAAGAATTTTACCAGTTGCTTTTCTATAAAATTGACAAAGTTCAATTATTTGCTCATTTTTTTTAAGGGTTGAATAATAAACTTGGCGTTTTTGATAGCTTTTCAGAGAGAAGTCTTTAAGAATATGTAACTTAACTAAAACAAAATTTATCGTATAAGCAAATCCAAATCTTTTAATATTTTTTATTAATAATTTAAAAACCATATAGACCTCTTTCTTATTGTAACATATTTTTTTTTACATTATTTAAGTATAAATATCGTTCTACAACATATCTATGAGTTTCAATCTGTATATTATGCAATAACAATGTTTCATTCAAATCTTTATTAAAATGCTTTTTGAAAATTAACTTTTTTGCGAAATATTTTAATAAATTTTTTAATAATCCATTTCTACAGTCTATAAAATTAGGGACAGCTTCATATAGTGTTTTATAAGTTTTAAACCAAACATTTTTTATAATATTCGTTATTTCTGTATTATAAAGAGATTCATTGTAAAATATAGAAGACCTTCGTTTAAAATGCTCTGGGAAAAAAGCAGAAGACGAAAGGATAATTTCTTTATTTTTATATTCAATAAAATATTCTTTTGATGAGTTTGTTGAAGTATCATAACTTACCACAAGACCAGAATTCCATTCCAATGAGTCAACTTTATCACTATTATAAAAACAAAAATTTCCAAGTGAAAAATAAATCGAATGTTTTTTATGTATTTCTTTTCCCTGAATGATATGTGGATGCCCACCAATAACAATATCGGCTCCAGTATTGATGAATTCTTTATATCTATCTCGCCATTCTGGCAATGGTAACTCAGTGTTTTCTAACCCTGCATGAGGTAAAACAATGACTTTATAACCTTTATCATGAAAATTACGAATGTTTTCATCAATTTTTTTATTATTTATCCAAGCATAACCTGCTTTTAAAGGAATTTTTTTATCTTTGTAGACTCCAAATTCTGCATGACAACAGTTTATAAGTGCAATTTTTTCAGTGGATGTTTCAATTAAAAGAGGGGCATAGCAATCATCAAAAGAAAATCCTGCTCCCAAGAAATCAATTTTGTTTTCTTTTAAAGAAAGAATAGTTTCCCTAAAAGAATTATATCCAAAATCTAAAATATGATTATTTGCAAGTGTAAAGATATTAAACCCTTTGTTTTTTAATGATAGTATTGAATCTTTACAATTTGCAATATGCGGACCTACTTTTGATATAGGGGTATCATAAGCTGTTGTTAATGTTCCTTCAAAGTTTACAAGTATTTTATCATGTGAAGAAATTAGTTCTTGTAGTTCAGCAGACAATGAAAAATCTTTTATGTTTTTTATAACCACATCACCAAAAAATAAAAATTTCATAAAGATGTATCCTTTTTATTTTTTATAATAGAAATAATATATACAAATCCTTTAATTTTAAAAATAAAAGAAAAAAGAATATAAAAAGCAATTCCGAATATAATTTGGATTGAAAGCAAAACTATCGTGTTTAAATGCAAA
>JAUNWC010000206.1 GCA_030540495.1 Bacteroidota bacterium | reverse complement strand
ATATCTTTTAACTTGTTGATAACTTGCTCGGAGCGAGCGTTGTATTCTTCTTCAAACTTTACAGGCTTAAGTATGCATCTGTATAAATACACAGCAAGTATTACAACTCCTATAAGTAAAACTATAGTAACGCCTAATCTTACATTTTTATTCATAATATAACCTTATTTTTTGTAGTATTATATATTTTCTTTCAGTTTAATTTACTTTGCAAATTTACTTAAATTTATCAAAAGGCAATATATTTAAAAGAAAAAATTTAAATATTTTGTTCTATATGTTGTGTAATTATTTTTAAATCAGTATTTTGAGAAAAAACTTTTGATAATTCTTCTGCACAAAAAACACTCCTGTGTTGTCCTCCAGTACAGCCAAAACAAACCATCAAATTACCAAAACCTCTTTGCAAATAATTATCAACACTTTGAGCAACTATTTTTGTGACATTGTTCATAAAATTTTTTACCTCTTCTTTATCTTTCAAATAGTCAACAACCTCTTTGTCTTTACCATTCAAGTGTTTAAATTCTTCCAACCTACCAGGATTGGGCAAAGCACGACAATCAAAAACAAAACCTCCTCCATTGCCCGAAACATCCATAGGATAAGCCTTTTTGTATGAAAAACTTTTTATTGTAAGCGTAAGTTTCTTTGTTTGAGACAGTTCTTTAAGTTTCTTTGAGTTTATAATAGAAGCAAACACTTTGTCTAATTCTTTTAATTCTATGGGCATAACTTTGTTTTCTTGCAAGGCTTTTAAATTATTCATTGCCCTTGATATACTTTGAGAAAAAGAAGTTTTGTTTTGTATTATACCTCTATAGCCGTAAGCACCCATGGCTTGCATAATTCTTGCATAAGCAAAGGCATAGAAATAGTTGGTAAATTGCTCGGTGTTTATTTCTATTTTTTTTGAAAGCAAACTTATATAATAGTCCAACAAAATCGTTTTTTCTTGCCAAGTAAGATTTACTTTGCCATCAAAGAGCAAAGAGGCAACATCATATTGCAAAGCACCCTTTCTGCCCCCTTGAAAATCAATAAAATAAATCTTATCATTATGCAACATTATGTTTCTACTCTGAAAATCCCTATAAAGAAAATAGTCCTTAGGAGCCATTAATAGATAATCTGCCAAAGCATTGAAATCATTTTCCAACAATTGCTCATCAAATTCAATATCAACTACTTTAAGAAAACAATACTTAAAATAATTAAAATCCCACATTATGCTTTGTTTATCAAAACTCTTGCGAGGATAACTTTTTGTATAATCAAAATCTGGCATCAATTGTATTTCAATCAGATGCGACAATATTTTCTTATACACAGCAATACTTTCTTGCAAAGAATGCAAAGCAAAGAAATCAAAAAAAGTTACTTCTCCCAAATCCTCTTGCAAATAAATATTAGAATTTACATCATAAGCATATATATTTGGAACACCTATACCCTTTGCCTTCATTTGCATAGCATAGTCTATAAAAGCCTCGTTTTCTTTTCTGTCTTCATTATATGCTCCTATGCAAGTTTTTTCTTTACAAAAAAGCCTGAAATACAGCCTCTTGCTCCCATGTGCTTGCATTTTCTCTATTTTATCAGGATAGCAAGCAAAGGTCTTAAAAAACAATTCTTTTAATAATTCTATCATAACAATCTTTCTGCTATTATTAAATCCAAAGGTGTTGTTATCTTTATATTATGTCTTTCTCCTTTGCAAAGAAAAATTCTTTCTCCCAAATTCTCCACTACAGAAGCATCATCCGTAAAACTCTCCTTATACTCTTGCAAATAAGCCCTCCTTAACACAGATAGATAGAAACATTGAGGAGTTTGCACAAGTTTTATTTTCTGTCTGTCAATACTTTGACTTTCTTTTTTATCATCTATTATCCTTACTGAGTCAGTACTATCTACACAACAAACCGCACTGCCTTGTTTTTCTGCCAAAAGAAAACATTCCTCCATCATTTCCCTTGTTACCATTGGTCGCACTCCATCGTGTATTGCCACCAAAGCCTCTTTATCTTCTATGCTCGCCATGGCATTTTTGACAGAAAAAAACCTTTCTTTGCCTCCTTCTACTATCTTGTGTGGAATATCTATATTGTATTTGTGTTTTACTTCTTCCCAATAATTCATATACATAGCATTGAGTACCAAAATAATATGATACTCTTTGCTTGCCATATATATATTTTCCAAAGTATGCAACAAAACGGGCTTTCCTTTGAGCAAGAGAAATTGTTTTGGCATAGAAGCATTCATTCTTTTGCCCACACCCGAAGCAACAACAATTACATATTTTTTCATTGCCCTGCTATTAGATAATAAGCATAGCGTCTCCGTAGGTTAGGAATTTGTATTTGTTGTCTATTGCCTCTTTATAGGCTTTCATAACAAGGTCGTAACCTCCAAAACTACAAGCCATTATAAACATAGAAGACAAAGGTTTGTGGAAGTTGGTTATCATAGCGTCAGCAATTTGAAAATCATAATCAGGAGTGATAAACTTGTTAGTCCAACCCGAAAATACTTTAACCTTTCCGTTTATGGTTGCTGCTGACTCCACGGCTTTCATTGTAGTAGTTCCCACAACACAAACCTTATGTTCTTTGGCTTTTGTAGAATTTATCATTTCAGCGGCTTGCTCATCAAGTATCATCTCCTCAGAATCCATTTTGTGCTTAGACAAATCCTCAACCTCTATCGGTCTAAAATTACCCAAACCACTATGAAGAGTAACAAAAACTTTATTAACACCCTCTATTTCCATTCTCTTAAATAACTCCCTTGAGAAATGAAAACCTGCCACAGGAGCAACCACAGCACCCTCGTTCTTAGCGTATATGGTTTGGTATCTCTCTTTGTCATCGTTTCTTAGGTCCCTAAGCCTCAACACATCATCTGGCAAAGGCGTTTTGCCCAATTGTTTCAAAACGGCATGAAATTCTTCGTTACTTCCATCAAACAAAAATCTCAACGTCCTTCCTCTTGATGTAGTGTTGTCTATAACCTCAGCAGTCAATTCATTGTTTTCTCCAAAAAACAACTTATTGCCTATTCTTATCTTTCTTGCCGGCTCCACCAAAATATCCCATAAACGAGAGTTTTCATTGATTTCTCTTAGCAAAAAAACTTCTATCTTTGCATTGGTTTTTTCTTTCATTCCCATCAAACGAGCAGGAAAAACCTTTGTATCATTGAAAACAAAAGTGTCATCTTCTCCAAAATAGTCCAACACATCTTTGAAAAGTCTATGTTCTATTTCTCCCGTATCTCTATGCAACACCATTAGTTTAGCCTCATCCCTATTGCGAGAAGGGTATTCTGCTACAAGTTCTTTTGGAAAATCGAATTTAAATTGAGAAAGTTTCATGCTCATAATACTCTACCTTATTTTAAATTTATGCAAATAACGAATACTTATATAAAATTATTGTAAAAAAATGGAGAAAAAAAAATCTTAGGTTGAGATAAGTTAGCATAGGTTGGAGGCTTTAGCCTCCTTATAGGTTGTAATAAGTTAGCATAGGAGGGCAAAGCCACAGGCACAGCCTGTTTTTATTGGGCAAAGCCATTACTT
>JAUNWC010000205.1 GCA_030540495.1 Bacteroidota bacterium | reverse complement strand
CTATTATAACCTATTAGGAGCCTCAGCCTCCAACCTATCTTTTCCCATAAAAACCTACTTTTTATAATTTTTTGTAACTTTGCACCTGATAGTTGAATATAAAAGTAGTATTTAAACAATATAATATAGGAACATTCCGTTTTTTAAAATAAAAAGAGTATGTGGAAAAAAATATGCATATTAACACTTGTCTTGATATCTGTTTTTGTTTTATATGCACAAGAAGATAAGGATATAATACCTCAAATAAATAAGTCCGATAGAATAGTGGGAGAAGACCAAACCATAAGCACTCCTTTTTTTGCAGGAGCGTTGGGATGGACATTCCCTTTTGGAGAAATGGGCGATAGATATAAGTCTTTCTTTAATGTGGATGCTAATTTAGGCTGGAAAACCAAAGGAAATTGGTTGTATATATTAGACTTTTGTTTTCAATTTGGTAACAATAACGTTAAGAATCTTGACGGAATATTATCTAATCTTATGACCAAGGACTCCAATCCTTTTATTGTCAGTAACGAAGGCACTGATGCTGGTGTAGTTGCTTATAGCAGAAACCTTTCTTTGTCTTTTGGTGTAGGAAAAATTTTCCCTCTTTGGTTCTCAAATCCAAATTCAGGCTTGGCTATTACTTTTAATATTGGCTACCTTCAACATCAAATAATCTACCAATCTACCCTTGGCAGAGTGCCTCAATTGGAGGACGACTATGCTTACGGCTATGATAGGCAAATGCGTGGATATATGTTAAGCGTTTTCTTTGGTTATATGCATATGAGTAAGAAAAGTTATGCCAATTGGTATGCGGGTGTTCAAGGATATATGGCAAAAACCAAAATGTCAAGAGAATATCAATTTGACCTAATGTCGGGCGACAACAACAGATATACCGATTATATGCTTTCGCTTAAAGTTGGTTGGATGTTTCCTTTCTTTGGTAGGAAAGCGGATAAAATATACTTTTTCTAAAAAGAAGAAAAACAAAAGGTGTAAATGAGAGTAATATATAACATAGGTATATATTTATTGAAAAGTATTTGTTTTCTTCTGTCTTTTTTCAATAGAAAAATAAAGGCTATGCTCTATGGACAAAAGGAAACTTTTTATAAGATAAACCAAATCAAAGAACAGGACAATATAGCGTGGTTTCATTGTGCTTCCTTAGGTGAGTTTGAGCAAGCAAGGAATCTTATAGAAGAGTTCAAAGAAAAATATCCTAACTACAAAATACTGCTTTCTTTCTTCTCTCCTTCGGGCTATGAGGTAAGAAAAAATTACTCTCATGCCGACTATGTGGTTTATCTGCCTTGGGATACAAAGAAAAACGCAAGAACTTTCATAAAATTAGCGAGACCAAAAATAGTTTTCTTTGTCAAATATGAATTTTGGTACAACTACATAATAGAATTAAAAAATATTCCTTTGTTTCAAGTTTCTCTAATATTACAAGAAAATCACTATCTTACAAAATTCTATTCCTTTTGGTTTAGAAAACAACTTGGGAATTTTAACGCTTTTTTTGTACAGGATACCAAAAGCAAAGAAATTTTGGAAACATTAGGCTATAAGAATAGTGAAATTTGTGGAGACACTCGTTTTGATAGAGTTTTGCAAATTAGCAAGCAGAAAAAAGATTTTCCTTTGATTGATGCTTTTTGCTTTGGAGAAGAAAAAATATTTATAGCCGGCTCTTCTTGGCCTGAGGATGAAAGAGTAATAGACGAGGTGTTTGAAAATAAACCTAATTTTAAACTAATCATAGTTCCCCACGAAATAGACAAACCTCACCTTAATAACTTGCAAAAATTATTTACAAACAGCCTATTATACTCTAAGGCAAACGAAGAAAACGTAAAAGACAAGAAAGTATTGATTATTGATTGTATGGGAATATTGTCGTACATATATAGCAAAGCGGATATAACCTATGTGGGAGGAGGATTTGGAGTAGGAATACACAATATATTGGAGGCAGCAGTGTTTTATAAACCTGTGGCTTTTGGTCCAAACAACAAGAAGTTTAGAGAGGCGAGAGAATTGCTTGCTCTTTCTGGTGCTAAGGAAATACATAACGCAAAGGAACTCTCTGATTGGGTAGAGAATTTGCTAAGGGATGAAAGATATTATCAACAATCTTGTTATCAGTGTGGCAACTATGTAAAAAGCAACGCCGGTGCAACTCAAAAAATATTAGACAAAGTAAAAACATACTTATAAATGAAGTATAAATTGCAGATATTATTTCTTTCTATCGTCTTACTCTTATTATTTGGAGCCTGCTCACCAAACAAACATTTGAGTAAAGATGGTTATTTATTATCCAAAAATAAGATACATATAAATAGCAAAGAGTATGGTATAGGCAAAAACGATGTGGTCAATTACGTAAAACAAGACCCTAATCACAAAGTTTTTGGAATGAAAGTGGGTATGTATATCTACTCTATCACAAGACCAATAGATGATACGGCATGTAATTTTTTTGAAAAATACGTTTTTCGTACCATAGGTGAAAAACCAGAGGAATTAAACGACAAGCACACCCGCACTTCAATAAAGAACATAAGCAACTATCTCAAATCTCAAGGCTGTTTTTCGGCTAAGGTTAGCGATAGTCTTTCTATGGTAAGGAAGTGGTATGCTCCTTGGTCTTATTACAAGAAAAGACGAGTAGAGAACTATATAATAGAAATACCTTATAGAGCAAAAGTAGATACTTTTTATTTGGAAACTCAAGACAAGAAACTTTATTCGGAAATATTGCCTTTGATAAAAAAAGACCAAGTAAAAAAAGGTGATTGGTACAACGAAAGTATTCTCGGACAAATACGCTCAAATGTGGCTTCGGCTATGCAAGACAAGGGTTATTATGCTTTCAACTCTTCGTATATAAATTTTGAAATAGATACCACAGAGGGCACAGATAAAACAAAAATAAAAATGATGGTAAAAAACCCAGTGGACGACTTGGGCAACGAAACCTCTCATAAACCTTATAAAATATCTAAAATATACATATATCCTAACTATATTCCTTCTACCTCACCTGACTACTTGCCTCCAATAGACACTACTTTTCTTTTCTATAAACCACAAAAGAATTTTTCTACCATACCCATCTATTTTATTAACAATACAGAAAAACCTATTATCAAATATAAGACTTTAAGGAGATGTATAGTCGTTCAAAAAAATCATTTGTACTCACCTGATATCAACAAAAGTACTTATTCGGCTCTCTTTCAACTAAGGAATTTTAAGTATGTGGATATGTATTACGAACCCATTGCTCCTTTTGACGAAGATACTCTCCGTCTTGCCAACTATATTAGATTGACTATGACAAAACCTATAAGCCTATCTTCCTCCTTTGAGTTAAATTATACTGCCAACAACAATAACAATCTTAACTATGGCAACTCTTCCAACTTTGGAACAGAGGGAAATTTATCTTTTACCAATAAAAACATTTTTCACGGAGCAGAAATATTTACCATAAACCTAAAACTTGCGGCAGAGATAAATAGTAAAATCTTTTTTGGAGAGCACGATGCTAAGGGTTGGGAGATATTCAATGCTTTTGAATCTGGTATAGATTTTGGTTTGGAATTGCCTCGTTTTCTTGCTCCTTTTTCCAC
>JAUNWC010000204.1 GCA_030540495.1 Bacteroidota bacterium | reverse complement strand
TAATAGGAGGACAAAACCATTACTTTTTGTCATACGCTTATGCGTTTCCTATAATAACTTATGCTAACCTACAAGAGCCAAAGCCTCCAACCTATTATAACCTATGCTAACTTATCTTAACCTATAAACAGGTAACGGCTCCAACCTATGCTAACCTATAAAACAGGCTATGCCTGTGACTTATTTTTTTAAGAAAAAATATCTTTCATTTTGTCAAAGAAACTCTTTTCTTTTTGAGTAGGATTGGGTTTAAAACTATCTATGCTATCAAGTTTTTCCAATAAAGCCTTTTGTTCTTTGGTAACAGATTTTGGCACCCAAACATCCACTCTTACCAACAAATCTCCTCTTGAGAAATGACTATTAACATCAGGTAAACCTTTGCCTCTTAATCTATAAATTTTACCACTTTGCATACCCTGCTCCACCTTAAATTTTACCTTTCCATTAAGAGTAGGTACCTCAAGGGTCGTTCCCATAACGGCTTGTGCAAAGGTTATATAGGTTTGTAAGCAAAGATTGTTGCCATCTCTTTCAAAGTTCTCGTGTGGCAATTCTTCTATGGAAACTATCAAATCTCCTGCTATGCCGTTTCTTGCTCCTGCATTACCCTTGCCACTAAAAGATATTTGCATTCCATCTGCTACTCCTGCAGGAATATCTATCTCTATTACCTCCTCTCCCATCACTACTCCATCTCCGTGACAGTGAGGACATTTATTCTTTATTACCTTACCTTCTCCTCCACAATTAGGGCAAATACTTTGCGTTTGCATACGTCCAAAGACAGTAGATTGTACCTGAGTAACCATTCCGCTACCATGACACTGAGGACAAGTTTCTAAGGATGAGCCTGCCTGTGCTCCCGTACCACTGCAATCCTTACAAGGAATATATTTATTTACCTTTATTTTCTTTTTTACTCCCTTGTCTATCTCTTCCAAAGAGAGTTTCATCTTCACCCTCAGAGAAGAGCCTTTATTAACCCTTCTTCTTGAACCACTTCTCTGACCACCACCAAAATCTCCAAAAATATCTCCAAACCTGCTGAAAATATCATTTATATCGAAACCAGCACCTCCACCAAATCCACCGCCATCTCCTAAGCCTGCCTCTCCAAATTGGTCATATCTTGCTCTTTTGTCCTTATCCGAAAGCACGCTATAAGCCTCCGCTGCTTCTTTAAATTTCTCTTCGGCTTCTTTGTCTCCCGGATTTCTGTCAGGATGGTATTTCAAAGCAAGTTTTCTATACGCTTTTTTTATTTCGTCTTCGCTTGCAGATTTATTAACTCCTAATACCTCATAGAAATCTCTTTTTGCCATAATTTACCTCCTAAAAAATTATATACTAACCACAACTTTTGCGTATCTTATTACCTTATTATTCAGATAATAACCCTTTTGAACCTCATCAAATACTTTACCCTTTTCCTCTTCTTTTTGAGCGGGAATTTGAGAGATGGCTTCGTGCAAGTTCTCATCAAAACTCTCTCCCTTGGCATTCATAGGCTTTAATCCCTTTTTCTCCAAGGTGGAAAGAAGTTTTTTGTAAATAAGATTCATTCCCTCTTTAGCATTATTGATGGTTTGGTTATCTTGCTTTTCCATTGTTTGCAATGCCCTCTCAAAATCGTCTATCACAGGCAATATTTCCTTGATAAGACTCTCTGAGGCATTTTCTATAATATCCAACCTTTCTTTGCTTGTACGTCTTCTATAATTCTCAAACTCAGAATACAATCTCAAATACTTGTCGTTTATCTCCATTAATTTCTCACCCAAAGAGATTTGCTCTTTTTCTATCTCTTCTTCTTGCTTTTGGTCTTCTGATTGAGTCTCTTGTTTTTCTTCTTGTTTATCTGTGTCTTTTTTTAACACAGAACAAGAAACAAACAACAAAGCAAAAACGAGCATTAAGAATATATGTTTCATAGTCCAAGTTCTTGTTTTAGTTGGTTAATATAGGTTTTACTTTCGGGGTAAAGTTCTATTTCCATAGCAAACCACGTATTTGCTCCCGCAGTATCTTTCTGTTGATACAACAAATAAGCATAATCTGCACAAGCACCGGGCGGTATAGTATAAGGATTAAAATCTTTCTTTTTTTTCAATTCCTTTTCTTGTACTATGCTTTGATAACTCTTGGATATGTTTTTTACGTCCGCCTGCTTTTCTGTGGTTATGTATGTATATAGCCTCGTCATAATCTCCATATCTATACAACTGCTTTCCACAAGCAACAAACACAAAAGGCATCAGTAATATAAGGTATTTCTTTCTCATTTGTAATCTACTTTTATGCAATTTTTATGCAATGCAAAGTTATACATTTTTTTCGCAACAAATCTATTATTGCAAATATTTTTCAAATCCCTATATCAAATGAGTAACCTTTATTTTCTTAAACTTTTTGCCTATACCAAGATTGTTTGCATCCTTTATTACCAACTCTCCTTTTTGCAAAGAGGTTATTTCTTGTTTTAATTCTTGCAACTCGTTATTATTTACACCAAACAAATTCTTTAGTATTCCATCATTCATTGTTTGCTGTTTCATTACTATAGGATATTGTGCATTGGCTATATAATCAAAGTGTTTGTTTTTGTATTGTTCCATATTCTGAGAAGCAAGTATAATACTCATACCTTTGTTTCTTCCTACTGAGATAAGATTTTTTAAAGGTTGATTTTCAAATCCAAGCATATAATGTGCCTCGTCTATAATAGTAAAATGCCTTAACTCTACAAAATTTTCATTACTTGCTTGTTTTGGTAATTGCTCGTAAATATTATTCAACTTAGAGACTACAAAATAAACAATAGCCTTTGCAATAGGTCCGTCCTTAGGGTATTGCGACAAATTGATGATACAACAATTCTTTATAAGATTTACTTGGTCTTGGTCCGAAAAGAGATTTGCTCTATTAATGGTATTCAATGAGGAGAGTATGCTGTCGTTGTCTTTTTTATTTGATGCTAATAGACTTCTATACTTCTCTGTAAGACTTTGAAAATTTATTGGACGCAAATTATTTTCCTTATAGGTCTCTATAATAGCCTCTGACAACCTATCGTGCATATTAGCACTTATGCTTGCTCCTAATATACTAACAAGTGCTTGTGCCATAGTAGTAGAATACAAACTCAACTCGTTAATAGTTTTGTCCGTAAAGTCTTTAAAAGGAGTAAAAGGCAATGGCGTTTTTATAGGGTCAAGTATTGCCGAGTTATTGGTATTAAAATAAGATAGCCAATTTTCGTTAGCCGGGTCAGAAAATTCTCCTTTGTAGTCAAACAACAAGAAATTAACCGGATAAGCACTATCGCAAGATATCTCTCTTATTTGGTTAATCAAAACGGCAAGCAAATTTGATTTGCCCGAGCCTGTTGCTCCCGCTATAAGCATCTGAGTATTAGAAATACTTCTACTATTTATATCCAAATAAGCATCGTTGCCATTTTCATAACTTCCTATTCTAAGATTTAACTCTGGTATATCTCCCAAATTATAACTCTTATTGCCCTTAGAAAAATTAAACCATTCATCCAATGCTCCTTCTTTTAGAAGAATATCTCTTCCTTTTCGTATTTCATACCCCAAGATTTTTGATAATTGAGAAGGACTGTTCCATTCTACTT
>JAUNWC010000203.1 GCA_030540495.1 Bacteroidota bacterium | reverse complement strand
GGCTTGAACAAACTTTCCAAAAAGAAAGAAGAAAACCCCGCTCCCGCTCCTACTCCAAGCAAAGAGGAGGTTTTGCTGACAGAAATAAGAGATATACTCAAAGAAAAGAAATAATTTTTTAACCTTTTAATATATTGCGTCAAATGTTAGATAACGATAAAACACAGAAGAATTTTTTAGAAGAAATAATAGAAAAGGACTTGCAAGAGGGTAAGGTTAATGCCATACAAACGCGTTTCCCTCCCGAGCCTAATGGTTATTTGCATATTGGTCATGCAAAAAGTATTTGTATAAACTTTGGTTTGGCAAAGAAGTATGGAGGCAAGACAAATCTAAGATTTGACGATACCAATCCAGTAAAAGAAGACACCGAATATGTTGATTCTATAAAAGAGGATATAAAATGGTTAGGCTTTGAGTGGGCAGTAGAAAGATATGCTTCTGATTATTTTGAACAGTTGTATCAATGGGCAGTGGAGTTGATAAAAAAAGGCAAGGCATACGTTGATGACCAAACCAACGAAGAAATAAGACAAAACAGAGGTACGGTTACTTCTGCTGGCACAAACTCGCCTTATAGAGATAGGAGCATAGAGGAAAATCTTTCGCTCTTTGAACAAATGAGAGAAGGCAAATTCTCCGATGGAGAAAAAACCCTTAGGGCAAAAATAGATATGGCTCATCCTAATATGAATATGAGAGACCCTATAATGTACAGAATTATCCATGCCTCTCATCATAGAACACAAGATAAATGGTGCATATATCCTATGTATGATTATGCTCATGGTCAAAGCGATAGCATAGAAAATATAACACATTCCATTTGTACTTTGGAGTTTGATATTCATAGACCTTTGTATGATTGGTTTATAAATGAGTTGGAGATATTTCCTTCTCATCAGTACGAATTTGCTCGCTTAAATATTACTTATACTGTTATGAGCAAAAGAAAACTTCTTCAACTTGTCAAAGAAGGCTATGTTTCTGGATGGGACGACCCACGTATGCCTACTATTTGCGGTTTGAGAAGAAGAGGTTATACCCCAGAGAGTATAAGAGACTTTTGTGAAGATATAGGCGTAGCAAAAAGAGATAACCTTATAGATTATTCTCGTTTGGAAGGGTCTTTGAGGGATGATTTAAATAAAAAAGCCGATAGAGTAATGGGGGTTTTGCATCCTATAAAACTAATTATAGACAATTGCCCAGATGATTTTACAGACGAGTTGGACGCTGTAAATAACCCGGAGGACGAAAGCAAAGGTATGCGTAAGGTTACTTTTTCTAATACTTTGTACATAGAGGAAGACGATTTTATGGAGGAGGCTCCAAAAAAATATTTTAGACTAACACCTGGTCAGGAGGTAAGGCTAAGGTATGCCTATATAGTTAAATGCACAGGCTGTGAGAAAGACGAAAACGGCAGAGTAGTTGCTGTGCATTGTACTTACGACCCAGAATCAAGAGGAGGCAATGCTACTGATGGCAGAAAAATCAAAGGAACTATTCATTGGGTTAATGCTAAGGATTGCATTAGTGCTGAGGTAAGATTGTTTGATAGATTGTTTGCAACAGAAATACCCGATAAAGTGGAGGAGGGAGAAACATTTTTGGATAATCTTAACCCTAATTCTCTAACCGTATTGAAGGATTGCAAAATGGAGAAAGCCTTGCTTGGCGCTAAGGTTTTGGATAAGTATCAGTTTGAACGCTTGGGGTATTTTTCCGTGGATTATGATAGCAAAGAGGATAGCCTTGTCTTCAATAGAACTTGTACTTTGAAAGACTCTTGGGCTAAACAAAAATAGATGTTTTTTTTAATTATTAGTATATGAAAACTTTGTGTAAAAAAATATTGATTTTGGTCTTGTTGGTGGTTTCTGTAAGTGCTTTTGCTCAGAACAGACATAGACTAAGTAGCGGAGAACCATATGATGTTTTTCTTTCTCTCAGAGGTCATTATCTTATCACCAATGGAGATATTAAGGATAACTACAAATGGGGTGCAGGTGGAGATTTTCAGGTAGAGTTTCAATATCAGGAAATAAAACTTTCTTGGGGGTTGTCGTTGGGATACGATAGGTTTCAGCCCAAAACTTTCAAACTTGCATACCTTCCAACCAAACAAAATTTTGTTGCTTGGCAAGTGCCTTTGACTCTTTTTTGCAACTATTACTTTTTTAATGAAAAGATAAAACCATACGTTGGAATAGGAATAGGAGCCGTTCTTGGAAGATATGATTACTCTTTGTCGCCAGCAAACATTGAGGACTATTATTATAGGGATTTTGAAGGACAATCGGGCATAAAATTTGGATGGATGCCCCGCCTTGGTTGTATGTTTTCGCTTGACCACAAACATGGCTTTGGAGTAGAGTTTGGTATGCAGGATTATTTTGCAAACAAAAAACTTCAAAAACAAAGAACCTTTTCTCTTGGTTTGCAATACTCTTATATAATAGATTGATTTGCTCTTATATATTTGCAAAGAGAAATTACGAATAAACTTCCCATGTATAGTATAGAAAACAAGGTTTTTGAAAAATATATTTCAAAGGTTGAATTGCAAGACACTGTTTCTCGTTTAGCAAACAGCATAAACAAAGACTATGCAAATAAGGAGGTATTGTTCATAGTAATACTTAATGGTGCTTTTGTTTTTGCTTCCGATTTGCTTAGACAAATAAATATTCCTTGCCAAGTAAGTTTTGTTAAGGTTAGTACATACGACAATGAACAATCTACCAACAAATTTAAGCAACTAATAGGACTTAACGAAGAGATAAGAGATAGGCATATAATTGTGGTGGAGGATATTGTAGATACGGGATTTACTATGTTAAATATTAGACAGCAACTTCTAAAGCTTGCTCCTGCAAGCATAGAGATAGCAAGTTTATTGTTTAAGCCACACAAATTCAAACAAGACTATTCGGTGAAGTACATAGGTTTTAATATAGAGGACCCTTTTATTATTGGCTATGGCTTGGATTTAAACGGTTATGGCAGAAACCTACCTGAAATCTATCAAATCAAAAATTAGATATAGTAATAGGTTAGCATAGGTTGGAGCCTTTGGCTCCTATAAGTTAGCATAAGTTGAGATAAGTTATAATAGGAGACGCATAAGCGCAGACTTAGCCTGTTTTATAAGATGAAATAGGTCGTTATAAGTTAGTATAAGTTGGAGCCTACGGCTCCTATAAGTTCGCATAGGAGGGCAAAGCCACAGGCACAGCCTGTCTTATAGGGCAGAGCCGTTATTTTTTGTTATACGCTTATGCGTCTCCTATCCCAACCTATAATAACCTATAAGGAGGCTTCGCCTCTAACCTATAATAACCTATGCTAACCTATCAACCGGCTTTGCCCAATAAAACAGCCTGAGGCTGTTTTTTTTTAATTGCCAATTAAAACTCAAATTTGACAAACTTTGCTTGATTATCAGCGACTTAGCCTTTTTAAAAAGGGCTTTTTCGGGCTTTTTTGCTGAAAAACAGCGATTTATGAGAATTTTTCTTGAAAATTTTTAATTTTTTCTTCGTTTCAGAAAAATGAATCTTGCTTTCGTTGGAACGAATCTTGCTTTCGAGAAAATAAAACGAAGATTCGTTCTCTCTGATTATCAAATAGTTACAAGGGTAAAAATAAGGAAAAATAAGGTAAGGCTATTTCTTTTTACAAAGTTACGAAGATTTTTAGACCTGTGCAAGCATTTGCAAAAA
>JAUNWC010000202.1 GCA_030540495.1 Bacteroidota bacterium | reverse complement strand
TAACCTATACTAACCTATCCCAACCTATCCCAACTTATTATAACCTATCAAAACCTATAAAACAGCCAAAAAATAATAAAAAAGTAGAAAGTTTATATTATAAAACAATAATTTATTGTATTTTTGCAAATGATGTCTTAAATAAGTAAGAATAAATTGTATGATGATTGCAAACAAAGTTGATATTCTTCTCGGATTGCAGTGGGGAGATGAAGGAAAAGGCAAGGTAGTAGACTATTTGTCAAAGGATTATGATATTATCGCTCGTTTTAACGGAGGTCCTAATGCTGGGCATACTCTTGAATTTAATGGCATAAAACACGCTTTGCATATTATTCCTTCGGGTATTTGCCACAAGGATAAGCAAAACATAATAGGCAATGGAGTATTGATAGAGCCTTGTATTTTTTTGGAAGAAATAGAATCTTTGCAAAACATAGGTTATACTCCTAAGGATAATTTGATAATTTCCAATAAGGCACATTTGATTTTGCCAACTCATAGACTCTTGGATGCTGCCAACGAAAAGGCTAAGGGAGACAAAAAAATAGGCTCCACACTTAAAGGAATAGGACCTGCCTACACCGACAAAGTAGCAAGAACAGGCATTAGAGTGGGAGATGTGTTTGAAAAAGATTTCACAGAAAAGTATTTCTCTATTAAGAATTTGCATATCAATCAAATAAAGTCTTTGGGCTTTACTCCACAAGAGTTTAGTATATCGGACAAAACTTTGGAAGAATACGAAAAACTTTGGTTTGAAGCAATAGAAGAGGTAAAGACTTTTAATATCACAAATACAGAATATTACATCAATCAAAAATTACAAGAAGGCAAAAGAATCTTAGCCGAGGGAGCGCAAGCAACCATGCTTGACATAGATTTTGGTTCTTATCCTTTTGTTACTTCTTCCACAACCATTAGTGCTGGTGTTTGTTTGGGCTTGGGCATTGCTCCTACTTATATAGGCAGGGTATATGGCACCACTAAGGCTTATTGTACAAGAGTGGGCAGTGGGCCTTTCCCTACGGAATTGTTTGACCAAACAGGCGAGCAACTTTGTGAGCAGGGACACGAATATGGAGTAACCACGGGCAGAAAAAGACGTACGGGGTGGTTGGATATAGTGGCTTTGAGGTATGCTTGTATGTTAAACGGAGTAACGGATTTGATGCTTATGAAAATAGATGTTTTGGATAATTTTTCTCAGGTAAAACTTTGCGAAAAATATTCTATAAATGGCAAAGAAATAGACTACATACCTTATAATATGTCGGCTGATAAGATAACTCCGATTTACTCTTCTTATAAAGGTTGGATGCAAAGTGTATCAAAGATAAGAGATTATGAGGCTTTGCCTTTGGAAATAAAAGATTATATCTCTGCCATAGAGCAGAAAACAGGAATAAAGGTAAAATTGATTTCCGTTTCGCCAGACAGAGAAGACACTATTATTAGACAATAAATTAAAGAATAAAAAGAAATGAAACGTTTTATTTTAGGTGCAATATTGTTAAGTTTGTCTTTCACTGCTTTTTGTCAGCAGAAATTACGCAAAAGTGAAGTGCCACAAGAGGTTAGACAGGGTTTGGAGAATACCTATACTGATTATAAATTAGAGGGTTGGTATTTTGAAACCGGGCAGTATGTTGCAAATATAAACATAGATAACAATACGGGAAGGGTATTTTTTACTCCTACGGGCAATTGGCAATATACTATTTTTGACATCAAGGCTCAGGAATTGCCTACTTTGGTAGATAATTATTTTATAAACAATTATCCTGGCTATCGTATCAAACAATCTCAGTATGTGGAAGATATGAGCGGAGATAATTATTATAGGCTTATAATAGCAATGAAGGGTGTGGCACAAACCGAGTATGAAATGATTTTTGACACAAGGGGCAAACTTACCAAAACCAATGCACCTGACCCTGATTATGTTAAAAAGGATTATATAGCACGTCTTAACCCTGAGGCCATAGAGTATAGACAAAAAAAGATGGCAGAACGCGAAGGAATACAGGGAGAGGGAATATCGGTGGATTATGAAAAAGAGCAAGCCGAGATGAAGAAAAGTAAGAAAGTGGATGTAAGTGCTCCTGATGCTGTAGATACTCCAAAAATACCTGAAGAGGTTACCTCAGCATTTAAGAAAAAATTTCCTCGTTCGGAGGTAAAGTCCTGGAGCCAGGAGGGAGAGAACTATCGTGCTGTTTATGATAGAAGAGGCTCAGATGCAGAGTTGTTGATGAAAAAAGATGGCACCTTTATTTCCACTACCACTAATGTAGATAAGGCTCGTTATCCTCGTTTGATTACTAAGGATTTGGCTCTTAGATATCCTAAGGCTAAGATAGAAAAATTCCAAAAAATAGATTACGATTCAAAATACAAAAGAAGCGTAACTGATACCAAGTTAGACACCTATTACTATATAGAACTAACAGAAAAAATAAAGGGCAAGAATGATAAAAAACGCATAAAAGTTACTTACGACAAGTCTTATAAGTTTCAGGGTTTAGCGGGAAGTGACGATGAATATGCAGAAGATGAAGAATAGGAAGATATGTACGTTGCAATAGCAGGAAATATAGGCAGTGGTAAAACTACTTTGACCTCAATGTTGGCAAAACATTTTTCGTGGACACCGGTCTATGAAAAGTTGGAGGACAACCCTTATATCTCTGATTTTTATTCTGATATGAGGCGTTGGGCTTTCAATTTGCAGATATATTTTCTTCACAAACGTTTTTCTATGGTTATAGAGGCTTATAAGAAAAACAAAAACATTATTCAAGACAGGACTCTCTACGAGGATGCTCATATTTTTGCACCCAATTTGTATAGTATGGGCTTGCTTTCGGATAAGGATTATGATACTTATATATCTTTGTTCAACCTTATGATATCTTTGACTCCAAAGCCCGATTTACTTATTTATCTCAAAGCCTCCATTCCTACTTTGGTTAATCTTATAGCCAAGCGAGGCAGAATCTATGAGTCTTCTATTCGTTTGGACTATATTACTTCTTTGAATCAAAGATATGAAAATTGGATAGAAAACTACCCTGACCGCAAACTTATAATAGATGTTGATGAACTAAATATTATAGACAACCCTAACGATTTTGGAGTAGTTATAGAAAAAATCAATGCAGAATTAAACGGTTTATTCTAAGAATATGAAAACTTTGGCTATCATACCGGCAAGATATAAGTCCTCTCGTTTTGAGGGAAAACCTTTGGCAATTATAGGAGATAAACCTATGATTATGTGGGTTTATGATAGTGTTAAAGGTTCCAATCTTTTTGACAAAGTGTGTATTGCAACGGATGATAAGAGAATTTTTGAGGTTGCAAAAGAATACAACGCAGATGTAAGAATGACTTTAGAGTCCATTGCTTGCGGAACAGAAAGATGTAAGGTCGTGTTGGAAGAGTTGGAGAAGGAGGGTGAGTTTTTTGACATAGTGGTAAATATACAAGGCGATGAACCTTTGATACAGAAAACTCAAATACAAAAGGTTTTACAAGGTTTTAATGACGTAAAGGTTGATATAGTAACTCTATGTAAAGAGATAGAAAAAGAGAAGGAAGAGGAGGATAAAAATGTGGTGAAAGTTGTTTTTTCTAAAACCAATAGAGCCATGTATTTTTCTCGCTCTGTTATTCCTTTTAATAGAGAAGAGGAGAAAGTAACTTACTATAAACATATAGGCATATATGGTTA
>JAUNWC010000201.1 GCA_030540495.1 Bacteroidota bacterium | reverse complement strand
GTTGTTATAGGTTAAGATAGGTTAGCATAAGTTGTTATAGGTGGTCAAAGCCATTACGTTTTGTTATATGCTTATGCGTCCTATAGGAGCCGTAGGCTCCAGCTTATCAGAACCTATCCCAACTTATAAAAACCTATAAAAAAGAGCCGTAGGTTCCTACTACAAGCAACCTACCCTAACCAATCCCAACCTATTACTCCCTCCAACCTATAAAAAAAGAACTTACCCTCACAGGCAAGTTCCTAATATTTATTAACCAAAAACATAAATTAAGTTATGAGAACTCAATTGTAGCGGGGACGAGAATTGAACTCGTGACCTCCGGGTTATGAATCCGACGCTCTAACCGACTGAGCTACCCCGCCAAACAATTAAAAAGAACTATCGCAAATAAGTACTCTTTGCTACAAATTTGACTTTGCAAAGATATAAAAACTTTCTATCCTAAGCAAAGGTTTTTTCTCTTTTTTATACTTTTTTTTTCTATCGGTAAAGTAAAAGTTTTATTCTTAGTATTTTACATATCTAAAACTTTGCTGTCTTTTATCCTCAATAATGCTTGTTGTAATAGGGCTTGAGAGGTGGCAAGGTTGATTCTAACAAAACCTTCTGTGCCATACATTGTGCCAGGGTTTAGTCTAACTTTTGCCCTTTCTAACAAAAGTTGGCAAACCTCTTCGCTTGATTTACTCAAAGCAGAAACATCTACCCAAGCCAAATAAGTTCCCTCCATATCCACAACTTTCAAATAAGGATATTGCTTAGAGAAAAATGCTCGCAACAAATCATAATTAGCCTTTATATAAAGATTTAATTCCTCTATCCACGACTCTCCTTGCGTATAAGCCGCTATCAAAGCCTCTATTCCAAAAGGATTGACATCGCAAATTTCATTGACATTTATAGCCTTATTTATCTTTTGAGACAAGTCTTCCTCTGTGCAAACAATATTTGCTATTTGCAAGCCTGCTATATTAAACGATTTGCTTGGAGAACAAAGTATTACGCTATTTTTCTCAAACGCTTTACCTATGGAAGCATAAGGAATATATTTGTAGTTTGGCATAACCAACTCGCAATGTATTTCGTCCGAAATAACCAAAACCTTATGCTTGTTGCAAATCTCCCCCATACGAAGTAACTCTTGTTTTGTCCAAACTCTGCCAGCAGGGTTATGAGGATTGCACAACAAAAAACACTTTACTTTGTTGTCTATTATTTTCTTTTCAAAGTCCTCAAAATCTATCTCATACCTACGGTTGTTCAACACCAATGGGGAATCCACAAGAATACATTCGTTGTTGCGTATAGAAGAAAAGAAACAATTATAAATAGGAGTTTGCACCAATATTTTGTCACCTTTGCTACAATAAGCCTTAATAACAGCAGACAAAGCAGGCACTACTCCTGTGGTGTATATTATGTTTGAAGGCACAATTTTCCAGCCATGTCTTTTTCCAAACCAATGAACCACAGCGTCATAGTATTGTTGAGGAACATGAGCATAACCAAAAACTCCGTGGTTTACTCTTTTTTCTAAGGCTTGCTGTATGCAGGGAGCGGTTTTAAAATCCATATCGGCAACCCACAAAGGAATAATATCCTCTTGTTTATCCTCGTCCCATTTTACACAATTAGTGTTTCTTCTCTTTATTATGGAGTCAAAATCGTACATAAAAAACTCTTTTTTTTAAGCATCTATATTTGCATAAGAAGCATTTGCCTCAATAAATTCCCTTCTTGGAGCAACCTCATCGCCCATAAGCATAGAAAATACTCTATCGGCCTCGGCAGCATCGTTAATGGTTACATGTCTTAGTATTCTTTGCTCTGGGTCCATAGTAGTAGACCAAAGTTGGTCTTCGTTCATTTCTCCCAAACCTTTGTAACGTTGAATATCTACTCCATTGCTTCCTCCAAGTTCTTCTATTATAGCCAAGCGTTGCTCGTCTGTCCAACAATAGCGTTTGAAACTATTACCCTTTTGAATAAGATACAAAGGTGGAGTTGCTATATATACGTGTCCTGCGTCTATCAACTCTTTCATATAACGGAAGAAGAAAGTAAGAATAAGCGTTGCAATATGTGAGCCATCCACATCGGCATCGGTCATAATTATAACTTTATGATAACGCAACTTGTCCATATTCAAAGCCTTGCTGTCTTCACTTGTGCCTATGGAGACTCCAAGTGCGGTGTATATGTTTTTAATAGACTCTGAGTCCAAAACCTTATGCGTCATTGCTTTTTCTACATTAAGGATTTTTCCTCTAAGAGGAAGTATGGCTTGATGTTCTCTGTCTCTTCCTTGTTTTGCAGTTCCACCTGCAGAATCTCCCTCCACCAAAAACAACTCGCAAACCTCAGGGTCGTTGCTGGAACAATCTGCCAACTTGCCAGGCAAACCTGCTACTCCAAGTATTGTTTGCCTTTGCACCAATTCCCTTGCCTTGCGGGCAGCGTGTCGGGCTGTGGCTGCAAGTACAACCTTATCTACTATTTGTTTGGCCTCCTTTGGATGCTCCTCCAAATATATGTTTAGTTTGTCGGCAATCATTTGAGAAACAGCACTAACTACCTCACTATTTCCCAATTTGGTCTTTGTCTGTCCCTCAAATTGAGGCTCAGCCACCTTTACAGAAATTACAGCCGTTAAACCCTCTCTAAAATCATCGCCCGAGATTTCAAATTTAAGTTTCTCAAGCATACCCTCCTTTTCTGCATAATTCTTTAAAGTACGTGTCATACCTTGACGAAAACCTTGCAAATGGGTTCCTCCCTCGTGAGTATTTATATTATTTACGTAGGAATGAAGATTTTCGGTAAAAGAGGTGTTGTATTCCATTGCTATTTCTATAGGAATACCATTTTTTTCTCCCTCCATATATATAGGCTCGGGAGTAAGTTTTTCCTTATTGCTGTCTATATAGTTGATAAAATCCTTTAATCCTTCGGCAGAGTAAAACGTCTCTGATTTATAATTACCTGCTTCGTCTTTTTCTCTTTCGTCTGTTATTTTCAAAGTCAAACCTTTGTTCAAAAAAGCCAATTCTCTTAGCCTCAAAGAAAGAGTATCATAGTCGTAAATAGTGGTGGTAAAAACCTCGTCATCAGGCAAAAACTCAACCGTTGTACCTCTTTTATCTGTTGTGCCTATTTCTCTAACGGCATACAAAGGTTTGCCTCTTTCGTATTCTTGTTCATACATTTTGCCGTCTCTACAAACAGTTACATGAGTATGTTTGGAAAGAGCATTTACACAACTAACTCCCACACCATGCAAACCGCCAGATACCTTATAACTACCTTTGTCAAACTTTCCTCCCGCATGCAAGACCGTCATAACCACCTCCAAAGCAGAACGATGCTCTTTTTCGTGCATATCCACAGGAATACCTCTACCATTATCTTCTACCCTTATGGCATTATTTTCCAATATTCTTACATCTATATCGGTGCAATATCCTGCCAAAGCCTCGTCTATGGAATTATCTACCACCTCATAAACCAAATGATGCAAACCATTAGTATTAACATCACCTATGTACATTGCAGGTCTTTTTCTTACTGCCTCCAAACCCTCAAGGACGTTAATATTCGCCGCCGTATAATTACTATTCTCAGTATTCATATATTATTTTATTTTTTTTCTTATCTCACAAACAGAAAGCAAAATTACAAAAAAAAACTCAAATGGCAAAAAAAGAAATTCGGTAATTGTTATAGGTTGCAGCCACAGGC
>JAUNWC010000200.1 GCA_030540495.1 Bacteroidota bacterium | reverse complement strand
CTTTTGACAACGATTTTATTGTTTTCTTGTTCAAAGAAAACAGCCACAATTACAAACGATAAGGAAAATTCCTCTATGGAAGAAAAACAAAAACAAACTATGGTTCTAATTTCTACAGATTATGGTGATATGAAGGCTGTTTTGTATAATGAAACGCCTCAACACAGAGATAATTTTATTCAGATAGTAAACAATGGAGTATTGGACAGCACTTTGTTTCACAGGGTAATAAAAGGCTTTATGATACAGGGAGGCGACCCTAATAGCAAAACAGCAAAAAAAGGACAAATGCTTGGCAATGGAGACTTGGGATACAAAGTACCGGCAGAGATATTTCCAAATTTATTTCACAAAAAAGGTGCTTTGGCTGCTGCAAGAGATAACAATCCTCAAAAGGCTTCTTCGGCTTGTCAGTTCTATATAGTTCAAGGCAATGTTTATAGTGAACAACAATTAGATATGATGCAAGGTAGGATGAACAAAACTTTATCCGCAGAGCAACGCAAAGCCTATACCACAGAGGGTGGTGTGCCTCACTTAGACGGCGATTATACTGTATTTGGTCAAGTAATAGAAGGCTTAGAGGTTATTGATAAAATAGCCGAAGTTTCTACTGATGGGAACGACAGACCTTTGGAAGATATTAGGATGAAGGTTAGTATATTGGAGTAGTTAATTAAATGAAAAACAAAGTATATTTCTTGCCTATTGCTCTTGTATGCATTGTGATAGGGGCAGTTTTGGGTTCTTTGATAAGTAGTTTATCAAAAAGAGATTCCGCCGTCTTTTCTGATAAATTAGGCTATGTTATCAATCTTATTTCCAACCAGTATGTAGATAAGGTGAATACTGATAGTTTGACTGACAATGCAATCTCTTTGTTATTGGAGGAATTAGACCCTCATTCTGTTTATCTTACCAAGCAAGAGTTAAAGAAAGAAAACGAGAGTTTGAGAGGCAACTTTGACGGAATAGGAGTTCAGTTTAGAATAGTAAAGGATACTATTGTGGTGGTAAAAACCATAAAAAGAGGTCCTTCTGAAAAGGTTGGCATAATGGCAGGAGATAGAATAGTAAAGGTGGATGGCAAAAATCTAACAAAAAATATAACCAACGACTCTGTACTTCATTATCTTAAAGGGACAAGAGGCTCCAAAGTCAAATTATCTGTACAAAGACGAGGAGCAAAAAAACTAATGGAATTTGAGGTTACAAGAGACAAAATAGAAACCAAAGCCGTAGCCTATTATGGCATGATAGACAAGCAAACGGGATATATAAAACTAACTGAATTTTCTGCCACTGCATACGAAGAAGTTTATAATGCTTTGCAAGAGTTAAATAACAGAGGTATGAAAAAACTTGTTTTTGACCTTAGAGGCAACGGAGGAGGATTGTTAGACCAGGCCATAAACATAGCCGATGAATTTATAGCAAAAGGTGACCTTATAGTATATACACAGGGTCTGCATAGAGGAAGACGAGATTTTTATGCCACAAGTGGAGGTTTGTTTGAGAAAGGAGAACTGTTGGTTTTGATAGATGAACTTTCGGCAAGTGCCTCTGAGATAGTTAGTGGCTGTATTCAGGACAACGACAGAGGAAAAATTCTTGGTAGAAGAACATTTGGCAAAGGTTTGGTACAAGAGCAAAGAGAATTACCAGATAATAGTGCTATAAGGCTAACGGTTGCAAGATATTATACCCCTTCGGGTAGATGTATTCAAAGACCTTATACCAATGGAAATAGTGAAAAATATTATGAAGATTTCTTGTTGAGATACTCCAATATGGAAACAGGCACGGATACTATTAGCCACAGTCCCGAGCATAAATATAAAACCAAGTTAGGAAGAGTGGTATATGGAGGCGGTGGCATAGAACCTGATGTTACTTTGTCTTTTGGTTATAAGGATTATAGCACCTACTACAAAGATTTGATAAGACAAGGACTTATATTCCAATATTGTTTTGAATTTGTGGATAAGAATCGCAAAAATCTATCTCAATACGCAAGCGGAGAAGAGTTTATAAAACAATTTGAGGTAAAGGACACGGATTTGAATAATATGCTTTTGTTTGCCTCCAACAACGGAGTAAAAAAACAAAACTTATCTCCAAAAGAATCTTCTGAAATAAAAAAACTAATGAAAGCCTACATTACTCAAAATTTATGGGAGGATAAGTATTTTTATTCCATATATCTAACCTTGGATAATGAATTGCAAGAGGCTCTTAAAAAATAGTTATATGAAACAAAGTATTTTTTTGTTTTCTATTTTGTGTTGTTCCTTGTTTGCTCAATCGCAAGAAAAACTATTAACTAAAAGAATAGTCTATCTTGTGGATATAACAGAGAATGTTGTTAAACAAGAGAAAAACAAGGATACCATAGTTAGTAATTATAAGGTAAATGAGAGGTTTTGGTGGGAGAGTATGGATGTCCTTATGCAGAAATGGAAAGAGGGAGATTTGAAAGTCTATAACCACGAGAATAAAATTCTTGTTTGGGATACAATGCTTAGACAATTGAATACCTCTTTGGAAAGATATTTCAAAAGAAAGTTGGATGCTAAACAGGTGCAGAATATTTTGGACAATAATATCAATAAGGTAGAATTTGAGGAGGAATGGACATATAGCCCAACAACTATGCTAATAAACAAAAAGGTATTATCCTATACTCCTATCATTGCAATAGATTCTTTGTATTTGACAGACGAGGGTTTTGCAACAAAAAATGCTTTTCTTTTTCCACTTGGAACCATAAAACAAAATAACTCCATAGAAGACACAAACAATCTCCTACTAATTACTCGCAACATACAATACACTATACCTATATATAATTATGAGCCTTATCTTTGGTGGAAGAGTAATTTGGAAGAGGAATATTCTTTGCCTTATTTTGAAACTATGATAAACAAAGCAGAGAATATGGAGATACCTATTTTTGAAGGACAAGACCAAACGGAGGCTTTGCAAAAACACAGTGTGTTGAAACGAAGAAATTATACCACAAGAACGCAAATCATAGAGGATTTGGGTGAAAATATGACCAATGAATACGATACTATTATCAACCTTAAATATAATGCCGAGGATATTGATTATCTAAAATTTGGCGAGGAGGTTTATTTTGATAAAACAAATATGACCTTTTTAAAGAAAACAAATTATTTGTCGCCTATGATAAGTATAAAGGACAATAAAGGAGAGTTTCTTTATTACTATCCTCTTTATTATATAAGAAAGAAATAAGCCCTATGAAAAAAGTTGTTTTTATTCTTTTTACGCTTTTTGCCTTTCATATGTTTGCTCAACAAGAAACCTATTCCATAGAGTACGAAAAACATAGAGTAGGAGTATTCAATCCTGAAAAAACAATTTTTCATAGCCTTAACCCTACCAAATCAGAGCATTTGACAGGTTATTTTAGAGAGCAGTTGGCTACTACAATTTTTGAGGCTGTTAGGGAGAAAAAAATCAAAATCTTTGATGAAAGAAAAAGAGAAATAAGCATAGAAAGTGTGATAAAAAACATTGTGGATTTTGAGAAAAATAATTTCAACATAGAAATAACTCCAAATGAAGCCTTAGATTATGCCATAAAGTTTATAGGAGCCTATGACTTTGAAGAAGCAGTAAAGTATGATTACAAAAATCTTAGCATAGAAAAAAAAGTTTTGTCTTATTGTCCTTATATGGTAAGGTATAAGAAATTTGATGAAAATAACGATACCATAATGTTGCCTTTGTTTT
>JAUNWC010000199.1 GCA_030540495.1 Bacteroidota bacterium | reverse complement strand
GTTATAATAAATCTCCATAAAGACATAATTTATTATAAAAAGTAGAGGCATTGCCCTCTCATAAGAACTTATCATAACCTATAAAAACCTATAATAATTATATAAAAATTACTACCTTTGTATCTTAATTAAAAAGTAGTGTGTATATGAGAAAAATATTGTTATTCCTTTGTCTTTTGTGGGCTTTTCTGCTTAAAGCCAATAGTGATACTTTGTATTACAAGGGAGATTTGGAAATAGGTAATAATCAAAAACTTATTCTTACCTTGAAAATTATTAGCAAAGAGGATACAACTTTGTATTTTCTTGGCTCACCTATGCAAAGCAAAGATGAATTTGCTCCCTCAAAAGTAAAATACAAAGGCGATACTCTTTCTTTAGGTTTTAAGAATTTGAACTGTGTTCTAAAAATTTTTCCTTCCAATAGCGAAGATTTGTTACAAGCAAGTTTTCGTCAAGGGCTTTTATTTAAAGAATTGACGCTAAGCAAACAAGAAAACAAATTCACTTACAATAGACCTCAAACACCTCAGCCACCTTTCAAATACGAGAGCGTGGAATTAAGTTTTAAGAATCCTGAATCAGATTACACTTTTCACGGTACACTAACTTTGCCAAGTTTAGATGGAGAATATCCTTGCGTTGTTTTGGTTTCTGGCTCGGGTTGTCAAAACAGAGATTTGGAAATTTTTGGGCATCGTCCTTTTTTTCTTATTGCCGATTACTTAACAAACAATGGTATAGCGGTATTTAGATATGACGACAGAGGTTACGGAGAAAAAGATACTAATTTATACAGAGGTACAACTATGGACTTTGCCAAAGATGCCTTTTATGCTATAAAAATGCTGAGAACTCAAAAACAAATAGATACTTCGTTTATAGGTGTATTTGGGCATAGCGAGGGAGGAATGATTGCTCAGATTCTTGCCGATAGTTTGGACTTTATTATACTTGCCGCTACTCCGTCTATAGAAGGCAAAAATATATTGAAATCACAAGGAGCCGACCTTTCTTCTTATGAGTTTGATACCAATAATATGACCGACCTTTGGTTGAAGTACTTCTATGAATTTAACCCTCAAAAATATTTAAGCAAAATACATATCCCTACCCTTGTCTTGCAAGGCGAAAAGGACAAGCAAGTATTATGTAAAGAGAATATTCCTATAATGCAAAAACTTTTGCCCAAAAACACCACAATAAAAACATATCCACAACTCAACCACCTTTTTCAACATTGCCAAACAGGAGAAGTAAGCGAATACATAAACATAGAAGAAACATTCTCAGAAGATGTTTTAAAAGATATCCTATATTTTATAAAACATACCTACAAGGTATCTTCTACAAGCAAAGCCCGTCTTTGATATGTTATAATAGGTAGCATCGGTTAGCATAATTTATTATAACCTATCATAACCTGTGCTAACCTATTATAACCTATCCTTTTAGAAAAAAGAAAGAAAAGTTTGTAAAATTATTTTGCCATATAAAAAAAAATATATACCTTTGCAAACTCAAATAATGTAGAGTAAAAGAGTAAATGTCTAATAAAAAATTTTAGAAAGAAATGAAAAATCAGTATGAAACCGTTTTCATCATGACTCCCGTTTTATCTGAGGAACAGATAAAGGAAACGGTGGGAAAGTATCGCAACCTTTTGGTTGAGGGCGGTGCCGAAATAGTGGATGAAAACAAATGGGGCATGAGAAAACTTGCCTACCCAATACAAAAGAAAACCTCTGGTTATTACTATCTTATAGAGTTTAAGGCTGAGGGAACTTTAATTGCAAAACTTGAAACTGCTTACAAAAGAGACGAGCGTTTGTTGCGTTTCCTTACTGTTTCTTTGGACAAACATGCGATAGCATACAATGAAAAGAGAAGAAACGGTGGTTTGAAATCTCAACAAAAAGCGGCTGAAAAAACAGCAGAAAAGAAAGAAGAATTTATTAAACAAGAAGAGCTAAAAATAGAGGAATAAGTTATGGCAAACGATAGCGAAATAAAGTTTTTGACCCCCATTAAACTTGAAACACAAAGAAAAAAATATTGTCGTTTCAAAAAAAGCGGTATCAAATATATAGATTATAAGGACGCAGATTTTCTATTGAAGTTTGTAAACGAGCAAGGCAAAATACTTCCTGCAAGAATAACAGGAACATCAAGAAAATATCAAAGAAAAGTTGCTCAAGCCGTTAAGCGTGCGAGACATCTTGCTCTTATGCCGTACGTAGCAGACTTATTAAAATAATTTTAAAAGAGGAGGAGATTTATATGGAAATTATATTGAAACAAGACGTTAATCACGTTGGTTACAAAGATGAGATAGTTACTGTTAAGGATGGTTATGCAAACAACTATCTTCTTCCTCAAGGTTTGGCTATTATGGCAACACCTTCAGCAAAAAAAGTTTTGGCAGAAAACATACGTCAAAAAGCAAGAAAAGAGGAAAAAATAAGAGAAGAATCTATGGCTTTTGCTGAAAAAATATCTGCTCTTAACAATATAAGAATAGTAACCAAAGCCGGAGAAAATGGTAAAATCTATGGCTCTGTTAATAGCATACAGTTGGCTGAGGCTATCAAGGCCCAACAAGATATGGATATAGACAGAAAGAAAATATTTATCAAAGGCGATGCTATCAAAGAATTGGGCAAATACAAAGCGCTTGTAAATGTATATAAAGACATTAAAGCAGAATTTGAATTTGACGTTGTAGCAGAGTAATTTGTTATTATTCAAAAGGTTAATAGGAGAAAAACCAAAAATTTTTTCTCCTATTTTTTTCTTCTTAGTTTAAGGTAAGTTAGCATAGGTTGGAGGCTTTGGCACCTTATAGGTTACTATAGGTTGAGATAGGTTACAGCCTAAGGCTGACCTATAATTGAGCAATTACATTTTGTTGTACGCTTATGCCTCTTATAAAACAGCCTTAGGCTGTAACCTATGCTAACTTATAGGAGGCTAAAGCCTCCAATCTATAACAACCTATATAGTACAAGAAAAACTGCACCACAAATACACAAACTACTCCTATAACCAAGACTACAACAAGCGATTTCTGTATCTTGTATTTTTCTCCCATACATTTTTAACTTACCTTACAGAAGTAGTTTATTTTTTATTCTAACAAATTTTATTATGTTTTTTTATTTTTTTATAATTTTGCAAACGGAAAATAAAAAAAGAAGTAACCTTAAAAAAAATGTTGTGTTTATGAAAAAAATTTGTTTATTATTTCTATTTTCTATAGTTTTCTCACCTTTATTTGCTCAAAGACAAAGTTTCACTTGGCAAGATGTTCAAAGAGAATATATTATTAACGTTCCTTCTTCTTGGGATGGTCAGAGGGAGATACCCGTGTTGTTTGTTCTACATGGTTTAAATGCCGAAATAGAAGAAACCTCTTCTCAGTTAAATGCTACAATGTTTTCAGACCTTACGGGTTGGATAACCATTTTTCCACAAGCCTTAGATGCAAATATAAATGTAATGGGACAAGATATTAGTTTGGGAAAAATGTGGAACGCCAACTTGTCCGTAAATATTATGGGAATGACAATAGCACCCAACAGCGAAATAGACGACCAAGGCTTTATTCTCTCCATATTAGACAGCGTCAAAGAACAATATGCGATAGATGAGGATAGTATTTTTGTTGCAGGTGGCTCTATGGGAGGATTTATGGCAAACTATATGGGAATAAAACATAGCGATATTTTTAAGGGCATGGCCGCAATTAGTGGTAGTGTGCCCAATATCTTAGTGGATAGTATTCCTTCAAAT
>JAUNWC010000198.1 GCA_030540495.1 Bacteroidota bacterium | reverse complement strand
GCCATAATATTCTTATTTTAAACGTTTTGCTACTTCTGCATAAATAATAGATAGGATAACTCCAAAGAACAATACATATACTGTATATAATCCTGCACCTACTATTTTTGAAGAAGAATAATCTGCACCTGATTTTTCAAATACCATTTGCGGAATATCCGTTCCAGAAGAAACAAAATAAGATACTATAAATGCTACTATGGTTACACCCAAAATAATCAAGTATCGAGCCTTAACGCTTATGGCATCCTTTACCAAAAATACTATTCCAACAATGGTAGAACAAATAATCAATACCACAGCAGTCCAATAGGCAAACGACCAACAAACATTGGCAAAGCCAGTAGGCTCAAAGCCCATATCGTCTGTCTTAGTCAAACCATATCCTATGGCTGCTAATGAAGCCAAAACGGCTATAACCATTGCTATGATTAAAACTATTCTTTTTTCTTTTTTCATTTATTTTTCCTCCTTGGTTTTTATGTTAAGTAAATTATTCATAATCTATATTATATATGTATGGAATATAGACTGTTTAATATCAAAATTTACTTTCTATTTTTTACCAAGATGTCCATAAATGATATAGAAGCATCTTCCATTGTAGAAACCAAACTCTCTATTTTTGACATTAAATAGTTGTAGCAAACTTGAAGTATTAGTGCAACGATAAGACCGAAGATGGTTGTAATCAACGCCACTTTCATACCGCCGGCAACAACGGTTGGAGAAATATCACCCGCTTTTTCTATATCGTCAAATGCTTGTACCATACCAACAACTGTACCCAAGAAACCTAAAGAAGGAGCAATAGCAATGAACAAAGATATCCAAACCATATTGCTTTCCAATCTTGCCATTTGAACACCACCATAGGAGGTAATTGCTTTTTCTACATCCTCTAATCCGTTATCTACTCTATCCAAACCTTGGAAAAATATAGAAGCAACAGGACCTCTTGTGTTTTTGCAAACTTCTTTTGCTGCATTATAGTTACCTGCTACAACGTTGTCTTCTATTTTCTTTAGAAGTTTGTCTGCATTGGTAGTAGCAAGGTTAAGGTAAATAATTCTTTCTATAACCAATCCCAAACCAAGTATCAAACAAATAAGAATAGGTGTCATCCAACCAACACCACCTTGTATATACTTAGTTTTAAGAACTTGGTGGAAAGATTGCTTATCTGAAGACGTGGTTTCTTCTACACTTGCAGTTTGTTCTGCTGTAGCGGTTGTTTGAGAAACCGTAGTTTCAGAAGCAGTAGTTGTCTCTGATTTTGTTGCATTATTGTCTTGTGCATACGCAACGTTTACTAAAAGTGTCAATAAGAATACCATTGACAAACAAGCAAATACTTTTTTCATGACTTTTTAAATTGTTTAATTATTTATTTTACTCTTTATAATTTTTCTATAATATGCAAATTTACAACCTTATTTTTAAAATACAATGATTATTTGATATTTTTTTACCTTTGTCTTTCTTATTTACTTATTTTCAATAACTAAGACTTTGTCTATTCTTGCTCCTTCCATCCTTATAATCCTAATAGTCAAATTTTCCCAATGTATTTCTTCGTTTACTTTTGGTAGTTTGCCCGTTTGGGATAGTATAAGCCCGCTAAGTGTGTCGTAGTCGTATTCAGAAAACTTCTCTTTCATATTAAAATGAGAAAGAAAATCATAGAAAGAATATTGACCATCCACTACAAAAGAACCATCGGATTGTTTAACAAAATCAGGGTTTTCGTCAGCGTCTTGCAAAGCAGAAGAATTATCAATCAATGCCTCCAAGATATCATTCATAGTAACCATTCCTTGTACTATTCCAAACTCGTCTATTATAAAAGCATAGTGAATTTTTGTCTTTTTGAATATCTCCAAAACATCATATACTCCAACGCTTTCGTGCAAGAAATTAGGCTCTTGGATTAGATTTTCAAGTGTTGTATCTCCGTTAGCAAACTCCTTTATAACATCCTTTATATAAATTACCCCTACAATATTGTCCAAACTCTTATCCACCACAGGATATATATAATGTACTCCTTTGGCAAGTCTTTGCATTACAAAGGAAACTTTATCATTTTTCTCAAACCATTCCAAATCTGCCCTTGGTGTCATTAGAGAAACTATGCCTCTGTCGTCTAAGTCAAACACACGATTGACTATTTTTTGCTCTTTGTCGTCTATTTCTCCTGCTGAAGCACTCTCTTGAATTATAGACCTTATTTCTTCTTCTGTGGCGTTGTCGCTGTCTTTTCGTTTATATCCCAAAAGTGAGAAAATAAGGTTAGTGGTTTTGGAAAGTAACCAAACAAAAGGAAAAGCAAGTTTTGAAAGAAAGGCAAGAGGTTTTACAATAAAAGAGGCTACTCTTTCAGGGTTGGTCATACCTATGCGTTTTGGTACCAACTCGCCTAAAATCAACATAATAAAAGTTTCTGCAACGACAATAATAACTCTTGATATAATAGCAGAATAAGTACTCTCTATATTCAATCGTTCAAATACTTGTGCCAACTTGCCCACGTATTGTTCTCCTGTGTATAGACCTATAATAAGACCTATGGTTGTTATTGCTATTTGTATGGTAGATAAAAAATTGTCCGGACTTTCTTTTATTCTTAGAATTTTTTTTGCATTCTTATTGCCCTCCTTAGCAAAAGCATCCAACTTGCTTTTGCGAGAAGAAACCACGGCTATTTCCGACATGGAAAAAAAACCGTTCAACAATATGAATATCAAAATTATGATTATTTCCATAATAGATTAGACGGATTTGGTTTCCATATTGTTTTTATTAGTCATTAGAATAGAAATCAACAACATAAATACTCCTACACATATACATGCATCTGCAAAATTGAATATAGCATTAAAGAATCTAAAATTTTCTCCTCCCCATATAGGTATCCACTCAGGCAAAATAGTGTCTATCAAGGGGAAGTAAAACATATCTACCACTCTGCCAAAAAACAATGGAGCATATCCTTTGGAGGCAAAAAGAGTGGCAGGGGCAAAAATAGTGCTTTCATTAAAAATTACCCCATAGAAAACTGAGTCTATGATATTGCCAATCGCTCCTGCAAATATAAGGGCAAAGGAGTATATAATTATTTTCCTTTCTTTCTTCTTTATTATTTTGTACATATATATGAATATAAGAGAAGAGAGTATTATACGCAAAAAGGTCAGTAAAATCTTTCCTCCCTTATCTCCAAAATTTACTCCAAACGCCATACCCTTGTTTTCCAAAAAATGTATTCTAAACCAATCTAATCCAAAAACCTTAACATCATCCCCAATAGCAAAATGAGTCTTGATATAGATTTTTATTGCTTGGTCTATAATCAATATTATTATTATAAGTAGTAATGGCTTTTTTAAGTCTTTCATTAAAAAACAACTATACGTGGCAAATAAATAAAATACTATTTACTTCTTGTTTTGTTGCATCTTAGCCTCTATGCTCAATGTTGCGTGAGGAACAAGTTTTAGTCTCTCCTTTGGAATAAGTTTGCCTGTTACCCTGCATATTCCATAGGTTTTATTTTCTATTCTCACAAGAGCAGCCTCCAAATCCTTTATATATTTTTGCTGACGCTGAGCCAAACGGGCATTTTCCTCCTTTAATTGCACGTTTGCACTTTCGTCTTCCATTGCTTTAAATACAGGAGAAGTATCATCAGTGCCATTTGAATTAGTGTGAAAAGCCTCTGCTTTCAACTCTTCCAAATTTGCTCGTGCAGTTTCTAATTTTGCAATTATCAATTCCTTAAATTCTTGCAATTCCTCATCCGAATATCTCGTTTTCTCTTTCATA
>JAUNWC010000197.1 GCA_030540495.1 Bacteroidota bacterium | reverse complement strand
CTGTTTCCAACCTATGCTAACCCATTATATCTTATAATAACCTATAATAACTTGACCCATGTTATTAATATTCTTCACCTTTAAGACTCTCGGGTATTTTCTTGGTTGAATTTATACCTTTTTCTTTCAGAGCTTCCAATTGTTTCATAGCGTTGCCATTACCTGTTCTTAGTTGTTTCTTTGCCTCTTCAAACTTAGTAGATACACTTTGAATAGCGTTGCCAACTTTTTCAAAATTCTCTAAAAAGCCAACTAATTTTTCATATATTTTTCTACAAGTTTCTGCCATATTTTCAGCCTCTTCGTTTCTTGTGTTTATTTTCCACAATTCCGCTATAAGCCTCAAAGAAGCAATCATATTTGTGGCAGAGATAAGCACTATTTTTCTTTTGTAAGCATATTCCCAAAGTGTTGTATCGCTTTGCATTGCCAACAAATAAGCTGGCTCCACCGGAATAAACATCATAACAAACCCCACACTTCCCTTTGCAATATTATCGTAATTCTTCTCGGCAAGTTCATTAATATGATTTTTGATTGATTCCAAGTGTTTTTGCAATAAAACTTCTTTTTCTTCTTCATCCTTTGCGTTGAAATACCTTTCATAAGCAAGCAAAGAAACCTTTGAATCTATTATTATTTTGCTATCCTCTCCCTCGCCACTTGGCAAATTGATAATAAAATCAGGTATATATGTTTTATTTTCCTCGTCTTTTATACGATATTGGGCTTGATAGTGTATGCCTGATTGAAGTCCGCTATTCTGTAATATTGTTTCCAAAACATTCTCTCCCCAATTACCCATAATTTTGTTTTCATTTTTTAGAGCATTGGTTAGATTAATAGCATCTTGAGAGATAGTATTTGTTTGAGTTATAATATTTTCTATCTGAGTTTTTAACTCGGTGTGTAGTTTTGCTTGTTCTACATTGCCATCTTCCACCTTCTTTTTAAATTCATTTATCTGCTCTTTCAATGGCAAAACAATGTCGTTAATCTCTTTTGCATTACTTTCTGAGAATTTTTTTGTTTTCTCTTCCAAAATTTTATTGGTAAGATTTTGCAAACGTTCTTCGTTTTGTTTGCCTATGTTTTCCAAATTCTCTTTGTACTCCTTAAAATGATTCTCAAGATTTAAATTCTTTTCTTTCTCTGCCTGCAAAGAGGCAATGGCCTGAGTGTATTCTGTATTTAATATCCTATGTGTTTCTTGCAGTTTTTCATACTCTTGTCTTTGTTTTGTGCTTGTAAGCAATGCATTATCTAACTTTTCGCTTAATATTTGTTTTTCTCCTTTAGTGGAAGTAAGTTCTCTTCCTTGCGATTGCAATTCCAAGTTTAGACTGTCTATCTTTTTATTCAAATCCTCCAACAAAGCATTCTTTTCCACCAACCTTTCCCTTATAAACCCTTCATTTTGTTTTGCCCTCACTTGTTCGTTGGAAAGTTCCGTATTTTTTATTCTCCAATCCTTCAACTCTTGGTCTTTTTCCGATAATTTGTTTTGCAATTCCTCTATTTGTTTTTGCAAATTGAAACTTTTTTCTTCCAATCTTACAATGGCATCTTCTTTCTGTCTAATTATATCAGAGTTATCTGTTTTTTTCGAAAAGATTAGTCTTATTACAAGAATAATAACACATATTAAACACAATACTAAGCCGATAGATATTAATGTAATTGTACTCATTTTTTTTTATTTTTATTGATTTATCCTTTTGCAAATATACAAACTATTTTTATATGGTAAATTTTTTTATATTTTTTTTGTTAGATAAGTTAGGAAAGTATAGAGGTTTATAGGTTGCATAAGTTATGACAAGTTAGCATAGGTTGGCATAGCCAAATAAACAACAAAAAAGTCTGTAAAATAAATACTTACTTACAGACCTTATAAAAACACCTTAGTTTTTTTTCGTTGTCCTACATAGATTCGAACTATGAATGACTGAACCAAAATCAGTTGTGTTACCATTACACCATAGGACAATCCTTATTTCTGTTTGCAAAGGTAGTACTTTTTTAGTAACTGACAAATTTTATTGAATATTTTTTTTGATTTTTGTTTCTTTTTATCTCTAAGTATTTAATAATTAGAAAAATAAAATATAAATTATTTGTGTAGTAACGTCCTTATTTTGCTTATAAAAAATTGTTTTTCCGATTTATCTATTCCCAAAAAATAGACAAACAACAATATAGAACCACTACTTATAAGCACCACCAATAATAGCCTCAACAAAGATTGTGGCATAAAATACCTAAACAGAAAAGGAACAATTGCCGCCAACAAAGACACATATGATATTTTTACCAACACTTGTTTTATATATTCCTTTGGCGATACGCTTACAAGTTTGTCTATCAAAAACAATCTTACAAAAATAAGCACAAAATATATAAATATGTATATAATATAAGCACTCCAAGGAGGGCAACCCATTTTAAAAACCAAGTAAGTTAAGGGAAAATCTAACAAACCTATACTACCCACAACTATTTGATATTTTTTGATTTTGCCTGTGGCATAGAGGACTCTAACCATACTATCGGCAACCACAGTGCAAAATGCTCCTATCAAAGTAAGCCTAACAAAAATAACAGCATATTCCGGCACCTTGTGTAACCAAATATTCAAAACCTGCTCAGTTTCCAAACACAAAGGCAAGGCAAAGAAGAACATAAGAAAATAAGAATATTTTGCACCTCTATACATCAATGTTCGCATAAAAGAATACTCTCCCATAGCATATGATTTGGTTATCTGAGGGTTAAGGGCAGTGGTAAAGTTATTGACAAATTGTTGTACTGCGTTATTTACCTGTACGGCTATACCTCTTGCGGTATTTACCTTAACACCAAAAAATATATTTGTAAGGATATTGATTCCTTGATTATTAAGCACCCAGACACCATTGCCTATAAAATTCCATCCTGCAAAACTGCCTATTTCTTTCAAAAGCGGAGGTGTGTATTTAAGAGAAAATTTCTTGCACTCAAAGAAATGTTTCTTACAATAAATTACGTACATCATTTTTACGCACAAATCTATGCAAAGCATAAGCACGGCGTATGTTTTTAGTTTGTCAAACGAAGAGTAGGCAAGCAAAATGGAGATGACAAGTTTCAAAATACCCTCAGTAAGAGAAATATAAGCAAAGGTTTTCATTCTCTCGTGGGCAATGATGGCAGCATTAAAAGGAACGGACAAAAGATTGATGGCAAATATTCCCATCACGCATTGCAAAACCCAATTAGCAGCAGACAATCTCTCAAAAGGAATATGCAAATGTGTGTTTAGAAACCAAACGGCAATAGGCTCGGCAATAATAATTACCCCTACCACCAAGACCAACTGAACACAGAGAGCGGTGGAAAAAATATTTTTTAATTTTTGTGTATTATTTTTCCCTAATTCAAAGGTAAGAAACCTACTTATAGCAGTTGAAAGACTTTGAGTCAATATGGTAAACATAGAGACTACTCCAGCCACTACATTATAAATACCAAAGTCTTCTTCTCCTAAAACTTTTAAAATTACTCTACTTGTATACAAACCAATGAACAAAAGCAGCAACATTCGCCCATAAAGAATAAGAGTATTTTTTGCTATTTTAGAGCCACTGAGTTGATTGTCCAATGCCATATATTTCTACTTATAAATTTAAGCACAAAGATACACTAATTTTTATAAATAAGAAAAAACAGGCACCGGCTTAGCCTGTTTTTATAGGTTATTATAGGGTGGGGTAGGTTGTTAATAGGTTGTTATAGGTTGGAGGCCAACCCTCCTATAACTAAGCATATGTTAAGATAAGTTATAATATGATA
>JAUNWC010000196.1 GCA_030540495.1 Bacteroidota bacterium | reverse complement strand
TTATTGCATTAAAGTATTTACAAAAAATATTTTCTGATAATCTGTAATCTAAATATGGAATTTTATTTTCAGAAAATAACTTAGACAAACTTCCCATCAAAGAAAGCATATCAAAATAGTCTTTATTCTCAACCCAATTGGTTAAGAAATTATCTCTATTATATTCTTGCATACTTTAAAAATCAATGGGACTACAACAGAGTTACCTGCCTGTTTGTATTTTGCACTATTTGGAATATCATCAGGAAATGTAAAATCATATGGGAAGCCCTGAAAATTTAAGCATTCTTTTGGAGATAATTTACGAATTCCATTGTCAGTAAGAATCAAAGGAACATTATGTCCGCCTGTGCCCATATTTGCAGTCAGAGTTGGACAAACTGCACTTTTATTTTCTCTTACATAATGCCTTCTCCATTGATAGATTGTATCTTTAGATGTTATACTATTTTTCAACTCTTCATAATGCAACATTTTCTCATTATAAAACAAATACTCATCTCTAATTGTATAATCTATGCAATTATGAATAGTGTTAGTTAAGGTTTCTTTTTCTGGAAAAACAAACGTCTTATCTTTATTTAATTGTTCATTATCAAAACAAACAATAAATATACGTTCTCTATTTTGTGGAATATTTGCATATTCCATTGCATTACAAATTTTATGAAAAATAGAATAATTTAAATTTTCTAATGTTTCTTTTATTATTTTGAATGTCTTTCCATCGTTATGAGTATAAAGATTTTTAACATTCTCTAAAAATACAGCCTTAGGTCTATGGCGTTTTATAATTTCTGCAACATCAAAAAAAAGGGTTCCTCTTGAATCTTCAAAACCTCTTCTATATCCTGCAATAGAGAAAGCTTGGCAAGGAAAACCTGCACAAAGTACATCAAAATGATTAGGAATAAAAGCCTTTATTTCCTCTTTGGTTATATCTCCATATGGATATTCCCCAAAATTTAGAAAATATGTTTTTTTTGCATTTTCATCTATTTCTGAAGAATAAACACATTTGCCTCCTAATTCCTGCATTGCAATACGAAAACCACCTATACCAGAGAATAAATCAATAAAAGTAAACTTTGGTTTTTTTGGTGTTTTAAATGGTATATCTTTTTCTGTTTTCAGAGGCATTATTTTCTTAAATTTAATTATAAATAGAGATTAGCGTACTCTTTCACACTAATCTCTATTTTTTAGAAGTCTAATTATCTTTTGTTTTTCTTGTTTCTTTCGTGTCTTTCAAGGTCTTTTGGTTCCATAGCCATTCTATCGCCATGCAACAATCCCGCAACACCTTCTCGCTCTATATCGTTACCTTTTAGGAAATCTACATCACACTCTCCCGGAGTGTAGTCCATTGGCTCTGTGTAGGTGGTAATAACTCCTTCGTAGTTTCTAAGAACAACTTTGCCCGGAGCCTGAGAAATAACATATTGTGGCATAACCGGTGTTTTTCCTCCGCCTCCCGGAGCATCCACAACAAATGTAGGTACAGCATAACCAGAGGTATGACCACGAAGATTTTCTATTATTTCTATTCCCTTGCTAACAGTAGTACGAAAATGCTCCAAGCCCATAGACAAATCACACTGATATATATAATAAGGTCTAACTCTCATTTGTACCAAACGATGAACAAGTTTTTTCATTACTCTTGCATCATCATTAACTCCTCTTAACAATACACTCTGATTGCCCAAAGGAATACCCGCATTAGCAAGTTTTGCACAAGCCTCAGCCGCTTCAGTGGTACATTCGTTAGGATGGTTAAAATGAGTATTCAACCAAATAGGGTGGTATTGCTTAAACATATTAACCAACTTGTCTGTTATTCTCATAGGGCAAACAACAGGAGTACGAGAACCCAAACGTATGATTTCCACATGAGGTATTGCTCTTAGTCTCTTAATAATGCTTTCCAATACTTCATCGCTAACCATAAGACTATCTCCACCCGACAACAAAACATCTCTAATCTGAGGAGTGCGAGCAATATAATCTATTCCTTGTTGAATAAGGTCTAAACCTACATTAGCATCCTTTTGTCCTGCAAAACGTCTTCTTGTGCAATGACGACAATACATAGAACACATATCCGTAATAAGGAAAAGAACTCTATCTGGATAT
This sequence comes from Bacteroidota bacterium, assembly GCA_030540495.1. Lineage (GTDB taxonomy): Bacteria > Bacteroidota > Bacteroidia > Bacteroidales > P3 > Scybalousia_A. The sequence goes on along the minus strand of JAUNWC010000196.1, from coordinate 1,740 downwards.
CTGTGGGTAATGCCCGGAACAGGAGAATCCTCATCCTCGTGCAAAGGGTCAAGCAAATCAGCAGAGGCTTGATGAGTCTCTTTTATAGAGGGTATGGCTTGACGGCGTACAGGGTCATTGGGATTGTTTGGGTCTATAAGAGAAAGATAGTAGGGAGTTACTGCCATTCTAAGAGTTTTTAGTGCTACCGCTACTCCTTCTTCTTCTTCTTTTGTAAGAGAAATATATTGCTTTAATTGGTCAAGAGTTTCTATTCTATTTTTTACTTGCCAATGCCAATCGTTCCATTGTTCGTCTGTAACTTGTGGAAACAATTCTTTTCTTCTATCTACTTGCATAATGCACCTATATTTTTTAGTTTTTTTCTTGCTATACTCTACATAATATTTTGCAAAATTATAAAAAAAATGCAAAAAATATGGTGGTATTATAAAAAAATCTTACCTTTGCAAAAATATGAATACAAAAGACAACTTGTTGCCATGAGAAGATTTATTGTTATATTGATTATAATGGGTATTTTGATACCAAGTGCAGAGGCACAAAGCAAAAAAAAGAAAAGAAAAGTAAAACAACAACCAAAAGTTGAGGCACCTTCGGAAATTGCTTTGCCACAACGCTCGGCTGATTGTTTGTTTGCTGTGAATTTGATGTTGGACTCTGCTTTTGGTCCTACAGAACCTCTTAATGGTTTTGGCTTTGTAAATGATATCAAAAGAGATGCTCAAACAAAAAATGTCTTTGAACAGGAGCATAATACGGTTTGGTATAAGGTAAATTGCCCATATGATGGAAAATTAATCATAGATATTAAGCCAAAAAGTGAGTTGGATGACTATGATTTTCTTGTTTATAAGTACACAGACCAATATTTTTGCAATCGTGTAGAAAAAAATAGAGTTAAGCCTTTGAGAAGTGTTTTGTCTTCTCCTAATGCAACCTTAAAAGGTGCTACTGGCTTGTCCTTAAAAGGCAATTTGGCTCATATATCAAAGAGTTCGGATGTTGCTTACGCTCGCTATATTGATGTAAAAATGGGAGAGTCTTATATAATAGTGTTAGACAATTTGCAGGACGGAGGTTTGGGACATACCATACGAGCAGAAATAGTTACAGATTATAAGCCTTTGTATATACAACCAATAGACAGTCTTTCTAAACAAAGGACAACTGCCAATATAAGAGTTAAGGACATAAGCACAGAAATGGAGATTATGAATTTGACTAACGTAGGAAATACTAAGGTAAAAATACTGCCCGATAAGGTTTATGATATTTATGTAACAAAGGAAGGCTTTTTTAACTATCAAAGGAGAATAGGATACAACGACCTAAATAGTCCAAAGGATAGTATTTTGAGCGTACAACTTTCTGAAATAAAAATAGGAGGCAATATACCTTTAAATGGTACTCTTTCTTTTGATAATGCAGAGGATGGTACAGTGTCTTTGTTGCCCGATAGTTATAAGGCTTTGGATGGAATAGTAGAAATACTTACTTCTTATCCAAATATAAATGTGGAGATAGTGGGTAGAATAGCAACGGATGGTCTTAATCTTAGATTAGACAATGAAAATAGTAAAAAAAGAGCCGATGCTATAAAAGATTATTTGGTGGAAAAAGGCATACCCGAGACAAATATTTCTACAAGAGGTTCTTCTAATAAAGAGTTGCTTAAACAAATTGATAATCAAAACAAAGCACATATAACATTTTTCCCTGAGTGTGAGATAAGAATAA
>JAUNWC010000195.1 GCA_030540495.1 Bacteroidota bacterium | reverse complement strand
CCTTCTTGGGCTAATACTACAAGTATAAATTATTATTTCAAACAAAAATATCAATTAGGTTTGGCTTATATATATTGCGACCCAAATTTACTCTCTGCAGAATATATGCGACCAGATAGTCTTTTATTGGTAAGTGAAATGATAAATCAACAGATGACGCAAGTAGGAATGGTAAATTTATCCATACCGGTAGAGATAGGCAAAAGAATTACATCTCGCTTTTTTTCTCAATTGCGTTGGCAAGAATACAAAGACGATGATTGGCACGGAATGAGTTTTGATGAAAAACATTTTCAATACTCTATTAGCAACTCTACCGATATAGTAATGTTCTTTAAACCGAGGATTATATTTAATATTTCTGCTAATTATCGTAGTGAAGGACAAGGCGGTATGAGAAAAACTTCTGACAGTTGGAACTTATCCACCTCTCTGAGAGGAAATTTGTTTAACGAAAGATTATATATTGCTATGACGCTCAATGATATTTTTGAAACAAGTACTCCAACATACTATACAATACAAGAGGGACAATACCTTAGGCAAAATAATAATTTTTACACAAGAATGTTTTACCTTCAATTATATTACACTTTCAAAGGTTATAGGGGTAAATCAAAACAAGTGGATACTTCTCGTTTTGGTGGTATATAAAGCGAAAAAAACTAAGCGAAAGGGAATAAACAATCCCTTTCGCTTGGCAAAAAGATAAAGTCCAAAACTCACAATATAAATTTATTCCATAAATAATGTTAAAAAAGTTTCCTTATTATAGACAATTGGATGCTATGGATTGTGGAGCAACCTGCCTTAGAATGATAGCCAAATACTATGGTAAGGTTTATTCTTTGGATACGTTAAGAAAAAAAAGTTATATCTCCATAGAGGGAGCGAGTCTTTTGGGGCTAAGCAAAGCGGCAGAAAATATTGGTTTTCGCTCTTTGGGAATAAAAACAAACATAAGCAGACTTTCTCAAGCGCCTTTGCCTTGTATAGTACATTGGAAACAAAATCATTTTGTTGTAGTTTATGATATTATCATAAGTAAAAAACAAGCCCATCTTTTAGAAAAAGAAGAAATAAAAGCCGAAAACATTAGAGGATTTGTAAGAGTAGCCGACCCGGCAAATGGAAAAATAAAATACACTATAAAAGAATTTCTTTCTGCTTGGATAAGTGACAAGAAAGAGGGCAAAGAAGAAGGAATAGCACTTTTATTGGAACCATCTCCTGATTTCTATACCTTAGAAGGAGAGAAACCAAACAAAACCAAATTTTCCTTTATACTCAAATATCTCCTACCCTATAGAAAACTTATCTTGCAATTGTTTCTCGGTATGCTTTTGGGAACGCTCTTGCAACTTATTTTTCCTTTTCTAACTCAAAGTATTGTAGATTATGGTATAAACAACAATAATTTAGGTTTTGTTGTCCTTATTCTTATAGCCCAACTAACTCTCTATGTAGCACAAACGGCGGTAGAATTTATTCGTAGTTGGATACTCTTGCATATAAGCACAAGAATAAATATTTCTATTATATCCGATTTTCTTATAAAACTAATGAAACTACCCATCTCTTTTTTTGATACTAAAATGATAGGAGATATAATGCAAAGAATAGGCGACCATAGTAGGATACAAAACTTTCTTACCGCCTCTACTCTTAGCACGCTATTCTCTATGGTTAATTTGGTGGTTTTTACTTGTGTTTTAGCCTTTTATAGCATAAAACTTTTGGTTATATTTTTTGTTGCAAGTGTGTTGTATGTTGCTTGGATAGTTGTTTTTCTAAAAAAGAGAAAAGAGTTGGATTACAAGAGATTTTCTCTTGCCTCCAATGAACAAAGTAATATGTATCAACTTATTACTGGAATGCAAGAAATAAAACTTAATAATTGTGAAAACCAAAAACGTTGGGAATGGGAAAACATACAAGCCAATCTTTTTAAAACAAGTATTAAAGGATTAAAACTTTCGCAATATCAACAGAGTGGAGCCTTTTTTATCAATGAAATAAAAAATATTTTGATTTCATTTTTCTCTGCAAAAGCTGTTATCACTGGGGATATGACCTTAGGTATGATGATGGCTGTTAGTTATATAATGGGACATCTAAACAGCCCTATCAATCAACTAATAGGTTTTATACAATCGGCACAAGATGCAAAAATAAGTATGGAACGTTTAGGAGAAATACATAACAGAGAAGATGAGGAAAAGCCCGAGGAGAATAAACTCTGCGTTTTATCCGATAACAAAACAATAAGAATAAACAACCTTTCTTTCAAATATAATCAATTGAGCGAAAATGTTTTAAAGGATATAAACCTTATCATTCCTCAAGGAAAAATAACTGCCATTGTTGGTATGAGCGGAAGTGGAAAAACCACTCTTGTAAAACTTCTTATGGGTTTTTATACACCTTCTAAGGGAGAAATACTTGTGGATAATATTCCTTTAGATAGAATAAGCACAACACTTTGGAGAAAAAAATGTGGAGCCGTTATGCAAGATGGTTTTATTTTTTCGGACACAATAGCAAATAACATAGCACTCGGCGAAGAAGAAATAAACAAAGAAAGACTTTTGGAGGCTGTAAGGGTGGCAAATATACAAGATATGGTGGAAAATCTGCCATTGGGATTTAATACCAAAATAGGACAAGAAGGTAAAGGTATTTCACAAGGACAAAAACAAAGACTTTTGATAGCAAGAACTATATACAAAAATCCAGATTATTTCTTTTTTGATGAGGCAACAAATTCTTTGGACGCAAACAACGAAAAAATAATAATGCAAAATCTAAACAAAGTTTTTAGAACAAAAACTGTCGTTATAGTTGCCCATAGATTAAGCACAGTAAAAAATGCGGATAATATCATAGTATTAAATAACGGAAGAATTACCGAACAGGGAACTCACGAACAACTTACTCAAAAGCACGGAGAATATTATAATTTGGTAAAAAATCAATTGGAATTAGGTTTGTAAAATGGAAGAGAATTTAAGAAAAGGAAGATATAACTCGGCTGACAAAATAGAACTAAGGAGCAAAGAAATACAAGAAATACTTTCTCGCCCGCCAAAGTGGTTAATACGATATGGTATAGGAATAATATTTGTCGTTATTGTTGTTGTATTTGTAGGTAGTTACTTTATTGAATACCCTGATATGATAAAAGGAAAAGTTGTTTTAATTAGTAAGCAAAAAGCAAAAATTATAGTACCAATACAGAATAGTGGAAAAATCAAAAATAACCAAACCATAAATATAAAATTTGATAACTATCCTTATATGGAATACGGAATACTAAAAACACAGATAAGCAATCTAAAACTCTTACCCTCAAAAGACTCTGCAGAGTGCTATGAGTTTTTGATATCCTTACCCGATACCTTAAAAACAAACTACAATACCACCCTACCCTATATTTCCCAAATGCAAGGCTCAGCCGAAATAATAATTGAAAATAAAAGACTTTTACATAAATTTATTCAAATAGGAAGATAAAAAATAGGTTAATATAGGTGAAATAAGTTAACATAAGTTTTTATAGGAGCGTAGGCTTCAAACTACTATAACCTATTACAACCTATAATAACCGTGGTTATAAAACAACAAATAACTTTACAAGTAATAAGAAAAAAAATTGTATCTTTGCAAACCGAATACAATTTTTATAACTAATGAGTAATATAGTAGCAATAGTAGGCAGACCAAATGTAGGAAAATCCACTCTTTTTAATCGTTTGACAGGTTCAAAGATAGCCATAACAGACCCAACATCTGGAGTAACAAGAGACAGAAACTATGGCAAAAGCAGTTGGAATGGCAAAGAATTTTCTGTGATAGATACAGGTGGATATATGCAAGGAGGAGATGATGATTTT
>JAUNWC010000194.1 GCA_030540495.1 Bacteroidota bacterium | reverse complement strand
GGGACTTGCAGCAATAGGAGCAGGACTTGCAGCAATAGCGGCAGGTATAGGTATAGGAAATATTGGTAAAAATGCTATGGACGCTATAGCACGTCAGCCAGAGGCAACAGGGGATATTCGTACCAATATGATTATTATTGCAGCATTGGTAGAGGCGGTTGCTTTGTTTGCTGTGGTTACTTGCTTTATTTTGATAGTAAAATAATTCTTTCCTTTGTTGTGTTTGCAAACATTGTTTATTTGTTACTAACGCAACAGAATGTTATAAAATTTTTGTAGAGAATTATGGAATTACTAACACCCGGTATAGGACTAATATTTTGGATGACTATTATTTTCCTAATAGTCCTTCTGATATTGGGAAAATGGGGTTGGCCTGTGCTTATCAAAGGTATGAAAAAAAGAGAGGAGGATATAAGAAACTCTCTTAATGCTGCTGAAAAGGCACGGGAAGAAATGAAAAAACTAAAAACGGACAATGAATCTTTGCTCCTTGAGGCTAAGAAAGAAAGAGATGAATTGCTAAAAGATGCCAAAAAAGTTAAAGAGCAAATAATAGAACAGGCAAAAGAGCAAGCCAACTTAGAGGCAGATAAAATCATTGTTCAAGCAAGAGAAAACATACAGGCAGAAAAACGTCAGGCTATGGAGGAGTTGAAAAATCAGATTTCTCTTTTCTCCATAGAAATAGCCGAAAAGATACTCAAAAACGAACTTTCCGATAAACAAAAAAGTGAGAAAATTATTTCGGAGGAATTGGAGAACATAAAATTTAAATAAACTTAAATAAGAAATGAAAGAGGCAAAATTGCAGGGTAGATATGCTCAAAGTCTTTATATACTTGCCAAAGAAGAAAACATAACCGAGCAAGTATATAAGGATATTTTGTCTATAAAGAAAGTTTGTTTAGAGGAAAGAGAGTTCCAACTTTTGTTGAAAAATGCTGTTGTGAAACCAAGTATGAAAAAACAAATTCTAAACGCTGTTTTTTCTCACAATAGCCAAACTCTGACAATGAAATTTCTTAATTTTATTGTAGATAAAAGGAGGGATATATATTTGTTGGGAATATGTGAGGAGTTTGTAGAAATATACAACAAGGAGCATAATATCAAAAAAGCCTCTTTGATTGTTAGCAAAGATATTTCTTTGGAAACCACACAGAGGATGAAAGAGATTTTGTCAAAAGATTTTAACTCAGACATAGATTTGGAAACTCAAACAGATGAGAGTATTTTGGGAGGTTTTTCTCTTTGTATAGATGGCAAATTATACGATGCTTCTTATAAGAAGAAACTTGCCGATTTAAGAAAAGAATTGCTTAGTAATTAAAATAAAACTAATAAGACAATGGCAGATATAAAACCATCAGAGGTTACGGCTATACTTAGGCAACAGTTGTCCAATGCAAACATAGAGACAGAATTGGAGCAAATAGGCATTGTTTTAAGCGTTGGAGATGGCATAGTACGTGCCTACGGCTTGCAAAATGCACAGGCGGGAGAGTTGGTGGAGTTTGATTCGGGAACTGAGGGTATAGTACAAAACTTGGAAGAAGATAATGTTGGTATAGTTCTTTTGGGAGAAGCAGGAGATATTAACGAGGGAGATACTGTAAAAAGAACCAACCGCATAGCCTCTGTGCCTGTGGGTGAGGGTATCATAGGTAGAGTTATAAATACCATAGGTCAGCCCATAGATGGCAAAGGACAGATAACGGGCGAATTGGTGGATATGCCTATAGAAAGAAAAGCTCCCGGAGTTATCTATCGTCAGCCAGTGGAAGAGCCTTTGCAAACAGGATTAAAGGCTGTGGATTCTATGATTCCCATAGGTAGAGGACAGAGAGAATTGATTATTGGCGATAGGCAAACAGGCAAAACCGCCATAGCCATAGATACCATAATAAATCAAAAAGAGTTTTTTGAGGCAGGCAACCCTGTTTATTGTATTTATGTTGCTTGTGGACAAAAAGCCTCCACTGTGGCTCAAACAGTAAAGACTTTGCAAGAACATGGAGCAATGCAATACACTGTTGTTCTTGCTGCTACGGCCTCAGATGCTGCCGCTATGCAGTTTTACGCTCCCTTTGCTGGTGCAGCCATAGGAGAATATTTTAGAGATACGGGGCGTTCTGCTCTTGTGGTTTATGATGATTTGTCTAAACAAGCAGTAGCATATAGAGAGGTGTCTTTGTTGCTTAGAAGACCGCCCGGCAGAGAGGCTTATCCTGGAGATGTGTTCTATTTGCATTCTCGTCTGTTGGAAAGGGCTTGCAAGGTTATTGACAACGATGAGGTGGTAAAGAATATGAACGATTTGCCCGAAGTGCTCAAAGATAAGGTAAAAGGCGGTGGCTCACTAACGGCTCTTCCTATAATAGAGACTCAGGCAGGAGATATTGCCGCTTACATACCTACAAACGTTATTTCCATTACTGATGGACAAATATTTTTGGAATCTAATTTGTTTAATGCGGGTGTAAAACCTGCCATCAATGTGGGTGTTTCGGTTTCAAGAGTAGGAGGCAAGGCTCAAATAAAATCTATGAAAAAGATAGCCGGCACCCTAAAATTAGACCAAGCACAGTATAGCGAATTGGAGGCTTTTTCCAAATTTGGCTCCGATTTGGATGCTGCAACAAAAATGGTTTTGGAAAAGGGCAAAAGAAATGTAGAAATTCTAAAACAAGCCCAATACTCTCCTATGAAAGTAGAGGAGCAGGTTGCTATTATTGCTTGTGGAACTAATGATTGGTTGAGAAATGTTCCCGTAGAGAAAGTATTGGAGGTGGAGAAGGAATTTTTGGATTTTTTGAATCTAAAACACAAAGATATATTGTTGGAAATAAAAAAGGGTAATATCAACGAAGATATTCTAAACACACTGCATCAAGTGCTTGACGATGTTGCTAACAAATATATTAAATAAAGAAATAAGCATTATTTTGATTTTTTTCTAAAACAATTATTTTACCAGAGAAGTTGTCTTTTGTTTTTTGAAGACAACTTCTTTTTTTCTCAAATATCATTTCTTTGTTGTATCTTTGCACGCAGAATAATTAGAACATAAGAAAGGTTATATATGCACACAGATAGTCCAAGGCACAAGGGATTGAGAAATAGAATGATAGAGAACCTAAGAACAAAGGGAATAAATGATGAGAAAGTATTGCAAGCAATGAATGAAGTACCTCGTCATTTTTTCTTAGATTCTTCTTTGGAAAATCTTGCATATGACGACAGAGCAATAGAAATACTCTGTTTGCAAACCATATCCAAGCCCTCCACAGTGGCAACTCAAACACATCTTTTGCAACTTCAACCTCGTATGAAGGTTTTGGAAATAGGCACAGGGAGTGGTTACCAAACTGCTGTATTGGCTCGTTTCAACCTTATTCTCTATACAATAGAAAGACAAAGAGACCTTTATATACAAGCACAAGAAACTTTTAAATTATTGAATATTAGACCAAAATGTTTCTATGGAGATGGTTATAAGGGACTACCGGGCTTTGCACCCTTTGACAGGATAATAGTAACTTGCGGAGCAAAAGAAATTCCCGTAGATTTGCTAAAACAACTAAAAGTGGGAGGTATTATGGTTATACCCGTAGGCAATCAAACTCAAACCATGTTGAAAATCACCAAAACAAATGAAAATGAATTTCAAAAAGAAGAGTTTGGAGAATTTGCCTTTGTGCCTATGCTTGAAAATAAGGCAAAATAAACTTCCCAAAAACTTTCTCTTTACAAAATCAACCAAATAATTAGACAAAATTAGTATAACCAAAGTTATACTATAAAAGTATTATTTCGTGTATAGAGTACTGAATTATAAGAAAAAATTTGGTAGATAGATTTATTTTATATATTTTTGCAAAGTGGTATTTTT
>JAUNWC010000193.1 GCA_030540495.1 Bacteroidota bacterium | reverse complement strand
CTATTGTAAATCCCTTTTGCTGTAGTAATTGAAACAATTTTTTTTGGTCTAATACATAAATAAACCTGTCGTCTTTTATGTAGTCAAAATTTTCTTTCAACACTTCTCCTGAACCGATATGAACAGGGGTAAGCGTTTGAAGTTTTATTGTCTTTCTTTCTGTTTTCATTTCTTTATACGTTTATAGGTAATATCAAACTTCTGCCACAACGAAAGATATGAGACAAATTCTCATCGTTCCACTGTGGTCGCAAATCTACTATCTTACCTAATGCTTCCAAGCCACAAGTTTCTTTTGAAAAAACTGAACCACAAGAAAAACCATAGATATAGTTTTTCCTTAAAGAAAGATAAGGATAAGTGGTTATCCAACCCCCACGGCGTCTTATCTCGTAGGCAATCTTTTCGTCATCTTTATTCATTAAGTTCTCAAGTTGTTCTTTGCTCTCTGGAAAAAACATTGAAAGGCAAACACAATAAGAAGTTTTTTTTGGAATATTCAAAGAAATCTTATCTTTACTAAATTCAAAAAAGCCGTTACCTATGTTTCTATCCGTGCCAATACCCTCCAAAGCAAGCAAAGGCAAAACCTTATCTAATAAAGAAGTATCCCCTTGTACAATAAAATACAAGCCCGAATAATCTTTAAAAGAAATTCTTTCTACATAGTAAGGTTTAGCCTCACTTTGCATAGTGCGGTCTTCTAATATTACTCTTTGATTAACCTTTGAGGTAATAAAATCCGAGTCAATTTCTCCTTTGTAAAGATAAGTTCCTTTAATATCTTTTTCGCTAAAATCTTTAAAGTCTTCGCCTGTCAGAATGGTAGAAAAATAATTGCTATCAATGTATTTTATTTTCTTTATCTCCTTACGATTATCTGCATTTTCTATGTTTGATAGTTTAGATTGCAAAGGTCTTGGAAAGAAATACACTGGCGTTGCGTCTTTGTCTTTCTGATAGTAAGGAAACAAAGAAGAAATTGTAAAACCTAAATCTCCGCCTGATGGAATATCTACTCCTAACTTTGCGAGGCAAGAAGTAATAGCAGCGTACATGGTGTCAGAATCTATTGTTTTCAAACTGACACCATAATCGCTCCTACTGTTTGATATATGCAAAGGAGTAGTAAAATGGAGTTTGTAAATACTTAACTCAGCCATTGCTATTCATTTGTTTTAGGTTCCCAATCATTTTCTGCAGATAATACTACGGTTTTTTCTCTCTTTATTTTTACTTGTCCGTAACCTCTTGTTCCACTACCCCCAAGATAATCATTTTCAAGCAAATTTATTCCTTTATTAAGCATATCGGTAAACTCTTGCTCTTTATCAGTATCCCAAATGTTAAGAATTATTTCTCCTTTAAATTCTACTCTTGCCGGTACTCTTTCCATTTGACGTGGATGTGCTGCTTTGCCCGTTACTCTGTCAATAACGTTTTCGTATTTGTTTTCGGTGTAAGGCATAGGTAGATAGTCAGAAGTTTCTAATTTATTTATGCTGTCTTCTGTCAAATAAGCATCTCTAAAAATAACTTTAGAAGGAGTACCCTTATCGCCAGCAGAACTGCCAAATAATTTATTTACTTCTTCACTGTCCCCTACTTTTCTTACTCCTGCTTCTTGCTCTAAAAGACAACGTATTTTACCTTTTAAGGATGAACCAGGAATATAAGGCTTGCCGTCAGATAGTTTTATTACAGGATTATCTATTCCGCCTATTTCTACGTTATCGGAACTTCCACCGATATGCAAACCAGTTAATACCTCAAGAGTGTATTCAATTTTTATTTTCTTTACTAAACTTGCCATTTTATTCTCCTCCATACATTTTATGATAAGCAACTATTGCTTCAAATATTTTTACAAAATTTTTAAAATATTCTTTATAATGCTCCTTATTTTTACCAATTTCTGTTATAGCCTTAGATAATTCTTCGTAAAAAGGTTTTATAGCAGAAGTGCATTTCATCTCACGTCCGACTTTTTTCATTTTTCTACCAACCGCATAAGTTAAAAGTGGGTTAAGCATAGTTATTTTAGATAAATTTTCTGCATCTTTATTCTCTTTATTAGATGCATCCAAATTCATCTCTATTCTTTTAACTTCTCCAAAAAATCTTCTTATCTGAGAAGTTGTAAGAGGTTCGGAATAATTATTGTCTCCTGTAACTAAATATTCTCCGAAACTTTCACACCAACCAACAATTTCTTGTTTTATTGGCTCATGAACCCATTGTGGATTTAATTTGTCTTTTGGATATTCCATATTTCTTATTTGTGTTTATTTGTTATTTATTTTACTTTATTTTTCTTGTTCTTTTCTCTCCTCGTCTTTCTTTAAAAGTTCTGTCCAACGAGCCGCAATTGCTAACAATCTTAACACCTTCGGGTCTCTTATTCGCTTATCTCTTACTTTCACACAAAAATATTTTATCTCTTCGTCTTTATTTTCCATAAACCTTGTAAGATAATAAGCCGAATGCCAAAGATATTTAAATTTATTTCCGTTCTTTTCCTTATTGTCTTTCTCGCCCTGAGTGTCTTTCTCGCCCTCTTTGTACAATTCGTAATAATACATTATTTGATGTAGAATAGATTTTGGCATATCATAATCATTTACCAATTTCCACATTTCCTCTTTGTATTGCTTTACTGTTTCAAATTCTTGCTCCCAAGAAACTGTTTCGTTAAAGAGTGTAAAAGCATTTTTCTCTGCTCTAGAACTCTTTGCTTTTTCTTCTGCCTTACCAGACAACTCTGCAGATTTGGAAATAGGAAACTTATCATCTACTATTGCCACACCGCCAGAAATATGTATTTTTTCTTCTTTAAATTGTTTATCTAACGCTTTATGCAAATTATAAGCAAAATCTATAATCTTATCCCACTTTCCTACTGCAAAGACATCATCTCCACCTGCATAGATTAATTCCACAAAGTCTTTGTCAAAAAAGTTTTTAAGGTTTTCTCTTTTAAAGAAGCCTGTTAATTTATTAGAAAACGTCTTATACTCACACCAATTATTAAAACCACTTTGAAAACGTTTGCTCAAACTATCAACGTCCATTCTTAATACCCCCAAATAAGAGCCTTTGGTATAATCAGCAAAATCTTTATAATCTTTGTCTTCTTTTTTTAGTTTTATACCCTTGTTTATTTGTTCTTTTACAGACGGCAAAACCTTTAAAGTATCATCGCCGACCTTTATTTGCTCTAATTCTTTACTTTCTATCCCCGTAACATCGCAAACCTGAATATCTGCGGGAATCTTTTGCGGTTCAAAAAATGTTTCATAATTCTTTATAAGCAAATCTTTGAATTTCTGTTGTTTTTGTATTCTAAACTTTTCGGAAATATCTCCAAAACAGTTCTTTATTGTCTCTTTATCGTCGTTATCTTTTTCCGATTCGTATGGCACATAAGCAATATTTATGGCAAGTTCTCCAAAATGTTTTTCCCAAATCTGTTTGCTTTTTTCAATAGCGAAAGCATCTACAATCTTTCTATTCTGTTCAGTATCCTCTACAATACAATAAAACTTACCTCCATCGTTGTAAATTTCTTGTTCCTTTTTTAATTTATTAACAAGTTCTTTATAAACTTCTTGCATATAATCAGACAGATACGCTGAGCGTCCTCTAAGACTAAGTGCTGCTTTTTTTGAGGAAATATTGTATAAAAAGTTTTGTATTCCTGATAAATCTCCGCCGATAAATAATTTTTTCATATTTATATATTTTTATTGTTCTCTTTTTTCTGTTACTATTCCGTATCCTATACTTGCGTTCTTTCCCACGCCTATAAAGTTTGGCAAAGACAAATTAGAAGTAAATTCCAAATCAAAAGCCATTAGTTTTATGTTCTTATTTCTTACAATAAAAGGTTCAGAAAGAGAGGTTATATTT
>JAUNWC010000192.1 GCA_030540495.1 Bacteroidota bacterium | reverse complement strand
GGATAATGTTGTCAAATCCTTAGCCACCAATGGCAAAACGGCTTATATATATACGGAGGATTATTTGATAGATTGGGGGTTTATTCACCTGTTTAAGCGTACTCATTTGAGCAAAACCTATTTTGTAGGTCACGAAACTCAAGACCGTATGGGTACTTATATGCTAAAAAAAGGAGAAAATGTCCCTAATGTTATGTATATACCTGTATTTAGAGGTTATATATCAACTCGTTTCTCTACCAATGTTGATGATTGGAAATCTCATAACGTATTCCGTTATAAGCAAAGTGAAATCAAACAACTCACAATAGAAATACCTAATCAAAACTCACAGTCTTTCTCTTTGGTAAATAATGGCAAAGGATTTAATTTCTTTGATTATCAAGGAACTCAAATCAATAACTTTGACACATCAAGGGTTGTTGCTCTTTTGTCTTCCTTTGTAAATATGAATTATGAATCTGTTGCCAATAACATAAGCAAAGAGGAAAGTGATACTATTTTTAATCATACTCCGCTTTACGTCATAAGCATAGAAGACAAAAAAAATAAAAAGGAAACAATGACCATTTATCTAAAACCTGGAGATGATGAAATAGAGGTAAATGATTCTCGTAAGGGCTTTTTTATATCGATGTCAGATGTTAATCGTTGCTATGCTCTAACTTCAAAAACTAAGGATACCCTTGTTATGCAGTACTTTACTTTGGATAATGTACTTCAACCTGCAAGTTATTTTATTCGCAAATAAAGAACAAATAAAACAGATAATTAATTAAGTAAGTATATATGAAACGCTTTTTTTTCTTTTCATTTTTGGTGTTTTCTTTTTTTGTCAGTTTCTCTCAATATACAAAAAAAGTAAATCCTTTTGTTGGTACGGACGAACATGGACATACTTATCCGGGAGCAATTGCTCCTTTTGGTATGGTGCAACTTTCTCCTGATACTCGGCTTGGAGGTTGGGATGGATGCTCGGGATATCATTATTCGGATAGTATTATTTATGGTTTTTCTCATACACATCTTAGTGGAACGGGATGCGAAGATTTGTGTGATATTCTTTTTACCCCTACCATAAAGGACGAAAAAGCAGAGGACTTTCGTTCCAAATTTTCTCACCAATCCGAAAAGGCTTTTGCTGGTTACTACTATGTAGAATTACAAGAGGGAGTTGTGTGCGATTTTACGGCAACACAAAGAGTAGGCTATCATAGATACAAATACTCAGATAAAGCGCAACGTATTGCTCTTGTTATAGATATGTTGCATAGGGATAAGACTTTGGAGTGGAATATAGAAATTATAGACAAGCAAACCATTGTTGGTTATCGTAACTCTAAGTCATGGGCAGAGGAACAAAAAGTATATTTTGCAGCAAAATTTAATAGACCTATCATTTATTCTAATCTAAATCAAGAGAAGGGAAAATTATATTTAGAATTTGCCAACAACGACAAGAATTTAGAAGCAAAGGTTTCCCTTTCATCTGTTGATTATATAGGTGCTTTAAAGAATCTTAATTCAGAAGAATATAGTTTTGAGGAGGCTTTGAATGAAAATCAGCGTCTTTGGAATTCTGCGCTTGGGGTTATAGAGATAGAAGGAGGAACAGAGGCAGAGCAGCGTACTTTCTATACATCTTTGTATCATTGTATGATATCACCTACCTTATATTCTGATATAGACGGCAAATATAGGGGGATGTACAGAGAAAAAATAGAGGGAGAGAGAATGGCAAATAATATCTTTGTAGCCAAAGATTACGACAGATACACAACTTTTTCTCTTTGGGATACTTATCGTACGCTTAATCCACTTATGACTATCATAAACCCTGAGATTTGCAAAGATTTTGCAAAGACTTTCAAGGATATTTATCTTCAATTTGGAGAGTTGCCTATGTGGGAATTGCATTCTTGGGAAACCTATTGTATGATAGGAGCACATGGAGTAAGTGTTCTTGCGGAGTGGATTATGAAAGACATTATTCCTGCCGATGAGGTTTTTCTTCAATCTATGCTTGCCACGGTTAATAAAGATAAAAGAGGGTTGAATTTTTTTCATGAAAATGGTTATATTTCTTCAGAGCAAGAACATGAAAGTGTGTCAAAAACAGTGGAGTATGCTTATAATATGTATTGTATTGCTTTGGTTGCAAAGAAAATGGGCAAACAAGACCTTTATAGCGAATATATAAGCAAAGCACAATATTATAAAAATCTTTTCAATCCAAAGAATACTTTCATTCAACCCAAAGAGAATGGAAGATTTTCTCCTAATTTTGACCCTAAACAAGTGGATATTAACTACACCGAAGGCAATGGTTGGCATTATACTTTCTATGCACCACAAGATGTTAATACAATGGTGGATATGATGGGCGGAGATGAAAAATTTGACAAAAAACTTGACCAATGTTTTTATTCCAAAGAAGCAACAACAGGCAGACAACAAGTGGATGTTACTGGTTTGATAGGGCAGTATGCGCATGGCAACGAGCCTTCTCAACACACAGCCTATCTTTACAACTATATTGGCAAACCATATAAAACTCAAAAACTTGTCCGCCAAATTCTTTCCACTCTTTACTCTGATAAACCTGACGGCGTTTGCGGAAATGATGATTGTGGTCAAATGGCAGCATGGTATGTTATGAGTGCTTTGGGTATTTATCCTGTAAGTCCTGTTAGTGGAGAGTATATTATAGGTTCTCCTTTGTTTGATAAGGCAACCATACATTTGCAAAATGGCAAAACCTTTGTAATAGAAAGCAAACAAGGAAAAAATACCATATATGTAAATGGCTTACAACTCAACAATAAAGAATACAACAAAACCTATATTTCTCATAATGATATAATGCAAGGAGGAGTCTTAAAGTTCGATATGTCAAACAAAGTGAATAAAACCTTTGGCAAAGCAAAACAATCTCGTCCTTATCAAGTCATAGAGGAAAAAATAGAAATACTTCCTTATTTGGAATACAAAGGAACGGGGACTTTTACAGATAAATTGCAGATATCATACAATCATCTTTCACATAACTACAAGGAGATAACAGATAAGAAACAAACCATAACCTCCACCCTTCATCTAAGGGAAGTTTTCAAAAAATATGATACCAAAAACGACATTGTTTTTCAAGCAAATATAGTACAAATTCCTAAGGGTAGAAAGATAAAGTTATTGACTTCTTACTCTCCTTTATATACAGGTGGTGGCAATGAGGCTTTGATAGATTTGAAACAAGGCGGTACAAATTGGAAACTTGGTGCTTTTCAAGGTTATTGGGGAGAAAATGTTGAGGCTATAATAGATTTAGGCTCCAAACAAGAAGTCAAACAAATAGGTGGCAATTTTGCTCAGGAACAAAAAGCCTGGATATTTATGCCAACAAAAGTGGAGTACTATGTTTCGGAAGATGGTAAAAACTTTACTTTGTTTGAAACCATAAACAACACCATAGATGAAAAGGAAGAGCAAATTCTTATTCATACTTTCTTTACTACCAAACCTATGAACACAAGGTATATAAAAATGAAAGCCTATAATAGAATGACAAACCCTTCTTGGCATTTGTCAGCAGGAGAAAAATCTTGGTTGTTTATAGATGAAATTATCATTAAATAATAAATAGATTTTTATAAGTTGAGATAGGTTAGCATAAGTTAGTATAGGTTGTAATGGGAGGGCAAAGCCACAGTCAGAGGGTGGTCTATTAGGATAGAGCCTCTAAAAAAAATATTTTGTTGCACGCTTATGCGTCTTATAGAACAGCCTTTAGCTGTAACCTATGCTAACTTATAATAACCTACAAAACTTATTAATAACAATTTTTTTGTATTTTTGCAAAAAGAATATTTAATATACAAGGTGCAAGAGAAAAAGAATATATTAGAAAATAATCTTTTAACAATAGATAGAGAATTATTATCCATACTATTACGTGACCATACA
>JAUNWC010000191.1 GCA_030540495.1 Bacteroidota bacterium | reverse complement strand
TTGTATCCTCCTGTATCTGCATCCAAATTCATAACTTCTCCACAAAACGACAAGCCTTTTATCTTCTTACTTTGCATTGTTTTTGAGTTTATTTCCTCCAAACTAACACCTCCTTTGGTAATTATGGCTTCTTTCCAACCCATATCTCCTATTATCTTGTCTTTTCTTTCTTTCATATACCAAAGAATAACCTTAAAGTCCTCCTCTTTAAGATTTTTTGCCATAGTCTTGCCATTCAATCCACAAATATATAACACATCTTTTATAAAAGGCTGAGCAAACCATTTTCTTAATACTGAGGCAACTTCCTGCGTACGTCTTTCGGCAAAAGTTTGTCGTATTTCTTGCAAAAGAGTTTGTTTATCAACTTTTGGTTTCAAATCTATGTTGATATAAAACTTTTCTCCACTATCTAAATCTTCGGCTATAAGGCGGGAGAGTGTCAGTATAACAGGTCCACTTACTCCATACTCATCCAATATAACATCTCCAAACATACTTTCCACCAACTTATGATGCCTGTCAAATATATTTACTTGACAATTTTTTATCAAAAAATCTTGCAACTCTCTTTGATAACCTTCCTTTGTTCTTAGTCCAACAAGAGTAGGTATGGGAGTAACTATCTTATGTCCTACTTGCTCAGCCAAAACATAGCCATCTCCTTCTGAGCCTGTGGAAGGATAGGTCATACCTCCGCAAGCAATAACTATTTGATTTGCAAAGAAATCTCCATCTGAAGTGTTCACACCTACAACTCTATTGTTCTTAACTATAAGCCTCTCTACCATGCAGTCTTTCTCTATTTCTATTAGAGGACTTTTTTCCAATGGCTTTATAAGGTTAAGAAAAACATCCAAAGCCTTTGCTCCTTTTGGAAAAATTCTTCCTCCTCTCTCCTCTACAAGAGACAAGCCCCTATTCTCAAAAAAATTGCACAAAGCCTTATTATCAAAATTATCAAAAGCGTGGCAAAAAAAAGTTGAATCATTAGTATGTTTTAAATATTCTTCCTTAGGCTTGGAGTTAGTAATATTGCAACGACCCTTGCCGGTTATTCTTAATTTCAGACCTAATTGATGTTTTTTTTCTAAGATAAGAACACTCTTACCTCTGTCCATCAAAACATTTGCACACATTAGCCCTGAGGCTCCGCCTCCTATTATTATTACATCTTTGTTATTCATAACCAAAACGCTTTAAATCATTGAGATTGTTACGCCAATTTTCTTTAACCTTTACGAATAGTTTTAGATAAGATTTTTTGCCTATAAAGTTTTCTATGTCTTTTCTTGCCTCTGTGCCAAGTTTTTTAATCATAGAGCCTTGGTGTCCAAGCAATATGCCCTTTTGACTATCTCGCTCCACATAAATAATGGCAGAAATATAATCCACGTTATCTTTTTCCTTATACTCATCTATAACAACCTCACAAGAATAAGGAATTTCTTTGTTGTAGTAAAGCAATATTTTTTCTCTTATTATTTCAGAAGCAAAAAACCTCATACTCTTATCCGATAGTTCATCTTTTGGAAAATAAGGAGGGTTTTCGGGCAAAAGTTTTATTATGGAATCAAAGATTTTATCCAAATTAAATTTCTCTGTGGCAGAGCAAGGTATAACCACAGCGCGCGGAATAATCTCTTGCCAATAAGATATTTTCTGAGCAATAACTTCTTGTGAGGATAGGTCTATTTTGTTGATAATTAATATTACAGGTGTCTTGCTATTGATGATGTATTGCAAGGTTTTTTCGTTTTTGAGAGTTTCTCCTACCTCTGTAACAAGCAAAAAAATATCAGCATCCTTCAAAGCCGAAGAAACAAAAGACATCATTTGCTCGTGTAGTTTGTAATGAGGATTGACTATGCCCGGAGTATCCGAATATACTATTTGAAAGTCTTCTCCGTTGGCTATACCCATAATTCTGTGTCGGGTGGTTTGTGCCTTAAAAGTAGTTATAGAAAGATTTTCTCCCACCAAAGCATTCATAAGAGTGCTTTTGCCTACATTGGGGTTGCCTATTATATTTACAAAACCTGCCTTGTGCATATATCTATATTGTTAAAATACTTATTACTTAATACATCAAAAGGCTTTAAAGTCATAACCTTAAAGCCCTTTTTCTTAAGGGTATCTTGTGAGATTCGAACTCACGACCTTCGGAACCACAATCCGACGTTCTAACCGACTGAACTAAAGATACCATCTTTGTTTCAGTTTGCAAAATTATAAATATTTTTTCACCTGACCAAATGTTTTTGATTTTTTTATGATTATCTTTGCAAAAATATTTATTTTTTAGAGAGAGGTGTTTGTTAGAGTATGAAAAAAATATGCCCAAAATGTGGCAAAGAGTTTGAATGTAGGCATAACAAAGATTGTTTTTGTATGCGATACAGGGTGTCTAAAGAAAATTTGGCAGAGATGAAAAAACAATATAATAATTGCCTTTGCGAGGATTGTTTAACTTTTTATGCAAAAAAAACAGATAATATGATAGAAAAACCTTTAATATTCGTAACCAATGATGATGGATATTTGTCCAATGGTATTAGAGCTTTAATAGATATACTAAAACCTATGGGCAAAGTAGTATCAGTTGCTCCTTTAAGAGAAATGTCGGGGCAAAGTCATTCTATAACTGTTGGCAAACCTCTAAGCCTTAGTTGTATAAGCAAAACGAAAGATTTTGAGGAATATGCCTTAGATGGAACTCCTGTGGATTGTGTGAAAATGGCTTTTGATAAGGTACTTTGTCGCAAGCCGGATTTTCTTTTTGCGGGTATAAATCATGGCTCAAATGTTAGTATCAATACCATATATTCAGGAACTATGGCTGCTGTTATGGAAGGCTGTAGCGAGGGAGTGGCAAGTGTGGGCTTTTCTTTGTGTAACGATAGCAAGGAGTCTGATTTTGCTTATTGTTTGCCTTTTGTGGAGAAAATAGCAAAGGAGGTAGTAAGCAATGGCTTGGCAAAGGATGTTTGTCTCAATGTTAATTTCCCAGATGGAGAGATAAAGGGAATAAAAGTAGGACATCAAGCAAAGGGCTATTGGTCGGAGGATTTTAAAGTTTCGGAACAAAGGGACGGCAAGAGTATTTTTTGGTTGGGAGGAGAATATCATTGCGAAGACGAGTCTCCTTTGGCAGATTGGAACCTTATAAAAGAAGACTATGCTGCCGTTGTACCTATGCAGGTGGATTTTACTGCCTATAAGGTGTTAGAAAATATAAAAAACAGATTTGAAAAATAAAAAATGTTCTTATAAGTTAGCAGAGGTTGGAGGGTTTGCCTCCAACCTCTGCTAACTTATAAGAAATAACAGCCTTTTACATACGACTTACTTTCTCTATGCCGTCTATTTTTGATATATTGTCCATAAGTTGATTAAGGCTATCTACGTTGGAAATATACATCATAATGGAGCCTTCAAACACACCTTCACTACTTTCCATAGCAAGACTTCTCATATTGATATTCCACACCTCAGATATTACTCTTGCTAACTCTTGCAAAAGTCCTTTGCGGTCTATGCCTTTGATTTTTATACCGGCAAGAAAAGTTATTCTTTCGTTTTCTCTCCATTTTGCCTTAACAATATGATTGCCATACTTACTCATTTCATCAATGGCTTTGTTGCACGAGGTACGATGTACTTCTATGCTACCATCTCGTATCAAACCCACAATGTCGTCTCCGGGCAAAGGGTTACAACATTTTGCGGTAACGTATGGCAAAGAATCTGTGTTCTGACTGAGAAGTATTTTCTCCGGGTTTTCTTGTATGGTGTTGGAAATTAGATTGCTTAGAGAAGAATTGTTTTTGCTCTTCTTAAATGGATTCTTAAGAAATATCCAAGAAGAGTTAGGCTTTTCTTTCGTAAAACAAGACCTAATAGTATGTACGTCTATATCTTTGTTATACACCTTATAGAATAAATCTATAAGATTATTTGAGGAGGTAAATTTTTGT
>JAUNWC010000190.1 GCA_030540495.1 Bacteroidota bacterium | reverse complement strand
GTGTATTTTAATTTCGGGTTTGTATTAGTTTTATTTCTATTCTTCTTTCTTCCATAGACTGTTGCAAAAATACACTTTGACGTTTTTCTTGCAATGTTTCTGGGTTAGGCGAAGTGGATTCCAATTTTCCTATAGCCAAATGTATGGTTTCCAAACGTGGTTTGCCATCCTTAGCCATTTGCTCGGTATAAGGTTTTAATATGCCGTTATTCCATTGTTTTATATAGTTTTCCACAGAAACAATACGTCTTTCTGCCAAATTGTAATTATACCCTGTTTCAAACAAAGAAGAACAATAGCCTCTTATTTGTATGCTTATATTTTCTCCGTTTTCCAACTTCTTTTGTATGTATTCCAAAGCCAAACTTAATTTGTCGTACCCTTTTTTTAATTTTTCTTCAAAAAACTTCTCTACCTCTTTTATTTCTCTATTTGCCAAACTATCATCCAAGCCTTTGCTTCTTGCGGCTTTGTATTGATTTTGCAAAAGAGAATAATTTTTGTAACAATTCATATAAGACTCCTCCGTAACAGGTAACTCGCTACCAGCATCCGGGCTATCGTTATGAAAATACAAAGCAATAGGAAGGTCAAAGGCAGGATTAAATTCTTGTTTCTTTACTATGGTTTGTATTGTTGGTTCTTCGGGCTCCTCGCTATTGAATCTATAAATATCATTACAGCAAGTCTTGTTTCCCTTATTGTTATCGCTCGGACGATTAGAAGTAAAGTATCCCTCTATATCCGAATCTACAATAAAAGGATACATATCATTATAAGAGGAATTTATAGGTTGCATAAGATTTTCCACACTTGTCCATCTTTCTTTCCATCCCACAGAGCGAAAAATATCAAAGCCTCCAAAACCTTTGTGAGTATCAGAAGCAAAGTATAATTCTTCTTCATCAACATAGTAATAAGGTGTTATTTCATTGCCAAAAGTATTTATAGTAGAGCCAAGATTTTTTGGCTGTGCATTAGTGTTATTCATATCCAAACACCAAATATCCATCTGCCCATATCCTCCCGGTCTATCCGAAGAAAAAAACATATAGGTTTCTCCTTGGTTGCGGGCTATAACAGGGTGGCAATAGGAATAATTTTTATCTTCTAAAGGCTTAAAGATTTGAGGTTTAGACCATTTGCCATTGTTATAAGTGGTGTAATAGATGGCGGATATTTTTTTGTTGTTTCTCTCTTTGGAATAGGTAAAATAAGCCGTAGCACTAACAGAGTCAAAGAACAAATCCGAGCAATTAGTCTTAGGCTTGTTTATCTTTCCCCAATCCAATTTTCTTGCAGGAGTATAGTAATCCTCATCCTTAAAAGAATAATATATTTGATTATATATATCAGTAAAAAAAGTATCTCCGTCAGATATTTTGGTCTTATAACTTGTGGAAGTAAAGATTAGAATACTATCTTTTAGAACAAAAGAGCCAAGTTGCGAAGTTTCATCATTAACATTGTTGCCAAGGTTTGTAATTACACATCTCTTTGCTTTGTCGTTGTCTATTATCCAGTCTATTCTCTCCAACTCTCGTTTACATTCTTTCCTTATATTTATATCGTTGCAGTCAATAAGACAAGTATTCAAAAAACTCTGTGCCTGAATAATATTGCCATTATGTATGGAACTCTGAGCCAAATGTAAATACAAATAAGGAAAGGCTTGATTTATGTTTAAAGTATCGTTTTCTATCAAAACCTTTTGATACCAAAACTCTGCCTTATCATAATCTTTCATAGCCAAACAAGCCTCGCCACACTTGTATATAAGCGTTAGATTTTGTTTTAAAAAGCGTCTTCCCAATGAATAATAATCTAAGGCTTGAGAATATTGACCTTTTTGCATCGCCCTATCGCCTTGTTTTTCGTATTCTTTGGCATACTTTTCTTGAGCAAAAACATCGTTGCTTAGCAAACCAAAAACAATAATAAGAAAGCATATTATGGTATTTCTTTTCAAAATATTGGACATGGTATTTTATTGTTTTTATATTTTACATTATAAGGATTGAAAGAATATGATAGCCAAAACTCTATGGCTCCGTATGTATGGGAGACCTTATTGAGTTTGGAAATATTTACATCATAAGACAAGCCTGCAAGAAAATTGTTATACTTATATTTTGGAGCCAAAATTATGGCTTCGGTGTTTCTAACAAAAAGACCTAAGGAAAAAATATTTTGAGTAAAGATTTCTCCCGTCAAATCAAAGACAACATCTCCGCCATAAAGCACCTCGTGATATTTGTATTGATTGTTGTACATTATTTGAGGTCTAAGGGAAAACATATCCGAAATATCAAACAAATAAGAAGTATTTACTTGATATCTTCTGTGAATCTTGGAAGTTTTATCTGAGGTTTCAAAGTATTGCAACTTGCTTTCGTTAAGATTAAAAACAGCAAAATTCAAATTAAACTGCCTTTTCTCTGTTGGGTTATATTGATAATTTATTCCCAAAGCAACATCCAAAGTATTTAATTTGTCGTAAGTTATGTTGTCTTCGTAAGTCTCTTCTCTATTAAATCTTGCTTTAGACAAGTCATATTCCCAACTTTTTCTACTAAGGCTTGCACCTATGGAAAGAAAAGCATTTCTCTTACTATTTAGAGCAAAAAAATAAGCCATAGAAAAATCAAAATCTCTTTCTCCATAACTCAACTCTCCTGCTACATCATTAACAAAACTCAAACCCACTCCCAAACCATTTTTGTTGTTAGCAAAGGGTTGTATTTCTATAGAAGCCAATAGCGTATTGTAACCTTTGGAAACAGTTTGCCATTGATTTCTAAACAAAGAAGAAACTCTAAACTTTGAAGTCATAAAACCTGTCATGGCTGGATTGGTAAACATAGGATTATAGTTAAGAGATGAAAAATGAATATCCTGAGCCTTTGTCACAAAGTTGCATAATAATACGCCTATTGCTATGATTATTATCTTTTTCATAGGGCTGTGCTACAATTGTTTTCATTTCTCACCCACTTCTTATCGCTACATTGCTATTTTAGTTTTGCGTTTATCATCTGATAATCGCGAGAAATCAGTTCTTTTATTTTCATCAAGCCATCTTGCAAAGCCAAATCACCTGCCCTTCTTTGAAATTCTGTGTAGCCGTGGTATGCAGCCATAGGCACTTTGGCATAACCTCTTTCGTTAAATTGAGCAACAAGGTTGTCTCTTTTGTCATAAATCTCTACTATAACCTCCAACTCTGTTATATTGGTAGCCATAGGCATACCAAAAGCATTGAAAATTCCAAGCGTAAAACCACTTAACCACGACCATTTATAATTATTTTTGCAATAAATAGCACCTGCTCTTAGAACTATATTTCCCGCTCTTTCTGTTGTTGGGTCTGTTATATTTTCATTTACATCATAAACAAAAATATTCTTGGCATCCTGTATGCGTTTTTCTGCCGTATATAGTTTGGTGTTTTCATTCACTTCATAAACACCTTTGCCATAAGGAGTTTCGGTTAGTCCGTATGGATGCGTCAAATCATCGGAGGCTTTAACTGAATAAGAGTTGGCCCCATAAGCATTTTCAAAAGAAGGTTGGTCTATCCAACAAGTTAAGCGTGGCAACAATTCTGTGTTTTGAAAATCAGGCTGAAAAGTATCGTCCTTTAACCCTCTACATGAAGTCAAAACAACCACTAATACAACTACAACAGGTATAATTTTTTTCATATCAAAAGAAAAATATTTTTCGCAAAATTATAAAAAATTATTCTAACTATCTAATCTTACACTGAAATTATATTTTTTACTTCTCCTCTTTTCTTAAACATAGGCACTTTTTTTCAAAAGATAAGAGTTTTTATAATATGAATACTCTTTTATAAAAAGATAGGAACTCTTTGGTGAAAAATGGTGCATTTTATACCCCAAAAATGGTAGCAAAAAACAAAAAAACCGAAAATTTTTTAATTGCCAATTAAAACTCAAATTTGACAAACTTTGCTTGATT
>JAUNWC010000189.1:738-4032 GCA_030540495.1 Bacteroidota bacterium | reverse complement strand
CTATGCTAACTTACAAGAAGAGGCTGAGCCTTCAACCTATTACAACTTGTTACAATTCTCCTTAAAAAATAAGTAATTTTTATTATACTCGTAAGAGAAAAAATATGTAATTTTGCAAAATTTAAAAAGACATAGTATAAAAAGTAAAAAATAAACTATATATAGAGATGAAGAGGTTTTATTTAACTTTCTTACTTTGCGTTTTGATATCGCATTTGGCTTATTCTCAGAAAGATTTTAAGTTTATAGGTTACATACAATCACAGGTAGAAATAGCGGGCAAGGATGGTAATACTTTTACTGGCTCGGCTTATAACCCAGAAGTTGATAACAAAAATTTCTATACCCGAGCAGGAGTTCGCAGGGGATTGCTACACTTTGAATTTACAAAAGGAAAGGGCAAGGGAGTTTTTGAAGCAAACATAAGAGAAAAGGGTTTTTTGCCTCTTTTGGCTTATTGGGAAGTTAGTCCTTATGATTGGTTGTCTTTTCGCGGAGGTTTGATGAGCGTTGGTTATGGACACGAAATAGAATACTCCTCTTCTAATATGGAAACAATGGAACGTTCTCTTTTGGCAAGAAATTTATTTCCATTGGAGCACGATTTTGGTTTTACTACCACACTGAAAGCACCTCTTAAAGACAAAAGACAAAGTCTATCCCTTTATCTTTCAGCCATGTCGGGCAACTCTATTTATAAAATAGTAGGACCATACCCAAATTTCTTAGCCCATCTTAAATATGATTTCAAAGAAAAGGAAACATCTTGGGGAGTAGGTTTGTCTTATTATGAAGGAAGGACAAACAATGCTGACTCTATTTGGCACACAGTGGAAGACAATGCTTGGAAAGAGCAAGAAGTAGAGAAAAACAAACTAAATGCAAGAAGATATTTGGGAGCAGAATTTCAATATAATACACACACTTCTTGGGGCAGAACATCTCTAAGAGGAGAGTGTTCTTTTGGCAAACAACCTTCTAAGAAAGATAATTTTTCTTCACAACAAGACGATTCTTTTAACGAAGAAAAACCTTTCTCTTATGATAGAAAATTTTTTGGAGCCTTTGTTGTCTATACTCAACAAATAGCACGCACGCCTTTGTCTATGGTCTTAAAGTATCAGTACATTGACCAAAACACCGAAATATCAAACGAAAAAGTAACCGAAAAAACTGACCTTGCTTACAATAATATAGGCATAGGACTTATGTATCAATTCAATGAACAAATTCGTTTGCATTGTTTCTATGATATTTATAAAAACAAAGCAAACGAATGTATCAAGGACTTGAACGATAATGTTCTTATGATACGTTTGCAATATAAATTTGTACGCTAAGCAAAAGAAAATCACTATTATATATAATTTAAATTCTAAACAAATAAAACAATATGTATAAAAATTACCCCGGCTTTCAGTTGGTGGAAGCCATTTACAAATTAGGTCAAGAAAAAAAATTCCATTTTTCTCGCCGAGTAAAAAGAATTATTAAGGCTTTGGTTATTATTCTTGTTACTCTCTTCCTTTGGAATGCTCCTGCAAGTATGTATGGCATAGAAGGGCTAACAGTAGTACAACAAAGAATTATAGCAATTTTCGCCTTTGCTACACTTATGTGGATATTTGAACTTGTGCCGGCATGGAGTACTTCTGTTGCCATAATGGGATTGTTGTTGTTATTTACCTCAGATAGTGGAGTAAAGTTTATGGTCAATGAGGAGGTTGTTGGCAAAGTACTTTCTTATAAAAGTATTATGGCTGCTTTTGCCGACCCTGTGGTTATGTTGTTTATAGGAGGTTTTATTCTTGCTATAGCAGCCACAAAAACAGGTTTGGACAGTCAAATGGCAAAAGTACTTTTGAAACCTTTTGGCAGAAAATCCGACAATGTCCTTTTGGGTTTTATTCTTATTACGGGTTTGTTCTCTATGTTTGTTTCCAATACTGCCACTGCCGCTATGATGCTAACATTTCTAACTCCTGTATTTAAGCAACTTCCACCCGAAGGCAAAGGTCGTATAGCCCTAACGCTTTCTATTCCAGTGGCTGCCAATATTGGCGGTATGGCTACTCCTATAGGAACACCTCCTAATGCCATTGCCTTAAAATACCTTAACGACCCAGAAGGACTAAATATGGGTTTGGGCTTTGGTCAATGGGTGGCTTTTATGTTGCCTTTGACAGCAGTTCTTTTGTTTATAGGTTGGTTTTGAGAAAACTTTATCCTTTTTCGCAAAAAACTATTGACCTTCACATAGAAAGCACAGCAAAAAAAGATAGAAAAACTTACGTAGTAATTATTACTTTCTTGATTACCGTCTTGTTATGGATGTTTGACTCCTTTACAGGAATAAATTCTTATACCGTTGCTCTTATTCCGTTTATTGTCTTTGCCATTACGGGCGTAATAGACAGAAGAGATTTGGAGGAAATCAACTGGAGTGTTATTTGGATGGTAGCCGGAGGTTTTGCCCTTGGTTATGCACTTAATGGCTCAGGTTTGGCAAGTAATGCAGTGGCTTCTATTCCTTTTGGCAATTTCTCTCCTGTGATTATTCTTTTGATTTCGGGTTTGGTATGTTATGGATTGTCTAATTTTATTTCCAATTCTGCAACGGCTGCTTTGCTTATGCCTATTCTTACTGTGGTTTGTACGGGTATGGGAGACAAATTAGGAGCCATAGGAGGCACTCCTACCGTGCTTATAGGTATTGCTATTTCGGCTTCTGCCGCTATGATACTTCCTATCTCTACACCTCCTAATGCTTTGGCTTTTTCTACCAACCTTGTTAAACAAAAAGATATGGTAAAGGCAGGTATAATTATGGGAGTTGTTACTCTTGTTATAGGCTATGCCGCTCTTCTATTCTTAGGAAAAATACACTTGATATAAAACAAATATATACATAGAAGAAAAAGGCAGGAGTATAAAACCCCTGCCTTTTTAATGCATTAATAATTAGAATAAGTTTTTAATCATCTAAGATTTTTTTACGAGATACTTCTTTGCCGTCTTTTATTGTTAATTCTACTTTAATCAACCGACCTTGATATAGATAACTATCTATATGATAAACTCCATCAGGTATCTTATCTCCAATAATATCATCCGAATGGTTTTTTATGGGACTTTTGTTGTTATTCCATTTACTCATAATTACAGTCCAAGTACGGTCTCTATTTAAAGCCATCCCTTCAAATATCCAGCCTTCTTTTTCCAAACTTGCTATAGTATCTTTTAATTTATCCTCTGTTACAACAACATAAATAGTTTCTTTCTCTGATGCTTTTT
>JAUNWC010000189.1:0-728 GCA_030540495.1 Bacteroidota bacterium | reverse complement strand
AATTATGCTTGTAGTATTATCAGATTGTGCTAAACAGATATTCGCTCCAATAGAACTCGCAAAAATAATTAAAGCAAATATTAATACCTTTTTCATAGTTGTGCAATTTTAATGTTATAGGTATTTTTCGTAATCGCAAGGAGTGTTACTATCTACATCCACTTGATAAATAAGAACGCTCTCATCCTCTATATAAGGAAATATTACAATACTGACACAAGGATAAGTTTTGGAGTATTCTAAAGCACAATCTATTGCCTTATTTTCAGCAGATTTATTATTTCCCTCATGCCAGAAACGTCCTACTGTCTTAGGTGCATAATTCAAAGGCTGTTGCTCACCATTTATCCACCTGAGAACCACCTCATTGTCTTTAATAGTTTGTTTAATCTCAATCTTCTTTGCTCCATCAAAGTTATAGTAACCAATATAGGTTCCATCAGGTACCTTATTACCCTGAATAGTACTTTTTTGTGGAATTTGAGATTGCTCCTCTTTGTCATTACAAGCCACAAAGATTAGACTTGTCATACTCACCAACAAGGTAAGTGTTAAAAAAATCCTTTTCATGATTATAAAAAATTATTAATTTTTGCCTACTCTTTACAGGATTTTCGGCTTCTCCTTTTATCTTTAATAAAAAAATACAATCTAATCGGTAACTGAGTCATATGTAGTTCAATAGAGTGAGTATATCAGAGTAAAATTTGCTATAAATCCGTCAAGTG
>JAUNWC010000188.1 GCA_030540495.1 Bacteroidota bacterium | reverse complement strand
AAACAAAATTATGTAAAAATGCTACGTTATGCACAAAAACATCGTTCTGCATTGTATAGATTATTGTTTATTTTTTCTGCCAAAGACTACCATGAGGCTTATCAACGATATGTTTTCTTTAAGAAATACGCCTCCTTACAACGTATGCAGATGAACAAAATAGAGAACAAAACCATAGAACTCTCCTCTATGTCCGATGCTCTGTTGAATCAGAAAAAACAACAATCCTTGCTCCTAAAACAAGAGAAAGTTAATGCTGCTACACTTAACAAAGAAAAGCAACAACAAGAAAAGGTTGTCAATAATATAAAACAACAAGAAAATAAATTAGCCAAAGAACTGAAAGCCAAAGAGGCAAAACGCAAAAAACTACAAAAACAAATAGATGCTGCTATATCGGCAGAGGTAAAGAAACAAGCCGAAATTGCATCAAATAAGCGTAAGAACGCCTCCGCAAATACTACTAAGAAAAAGGAGACTACTTCTGAAGACAAAAACTCTGCCAAGAAAAATTATGTTATGGCAGCCACTCCTAAGGAAGAGGCTTTAAGTCAGAGTTTTGAAACAAATAAAGGGAAGTTACCTTGGCCTGTTAGCAAAGGAGTAATTGTTAGTAGTTTTGGTAAGCATCCTCACCCAGATATAGCGGGAGTGGAGATAGAAAACTTGGGAATAGATATACGCACAACAAAGGGAGCAGGAGTAAAAGCCGTATTTGAAGGAGAGGTTTGCAAGGTTTTTCCTGGTCCTAATGGCAATAAGATTGTAATTATAAGACACGGAGAATATATGACAGTTTATACTAATTTGGCAAGTGTATCTGTTACTGACGGCACTAAGGTTTCAACAGGACAAACCATAGGCACCATAGCAACTAACGATAACGGAGAAAGTGAGATAAACTTTCAGGTACGCAAGGGAGTTAAATGTCAAAATCCTTCCGTATGGTTAAAATAATTTTTAAAACAATATACACAATAGAACGATATGAAGACAATGAAGCGAGTTTTTTTATACCTTATGGTAGTTTCCTTTTGGGTGAATGTTTCTGCTCAAAATCAGGCACAATGGACTTTTACCACAAATAGAATAAACGATTCTATTTCGGAATTGCTATTAAAATGCTCTTTGGACAAAGGTTGGCACATCTATTCTCAACACACCAAAGGTACTGAACAACCAATAGTATTTTCTTTTGACAAATCAAACAATTATCAAAGAATAGGAGGAGTAAAAGAACCCGCAAGCAAAAGTCATTACGATAAGTTTGCAAAAGATACAACAAGATTTTTTGAAGGAAATATAGTATTTCGTCAAAGGGTAAAAGTTCTTAGCAATAAGGATTTTAAGATTAATGGCTCGGTTGATTTCCAACTTTGTGAAAACGGCTCTTGCATCCCTCCTACCCTATTAGATTTTTCTTTTGATGTTAAAGGAAATCCTAATATAAGTAACGAAAAAGAAGTAGAGAAAGAGGAACTTTTGGCAGAAAGCACTCCTACAACAGAGCAAAATTCCGAGGTTACTTCTCTTTCTAATACAGAGAATTCTACTACTACTCAAATAGAAAAGTCAATAGGTGATACTCAAGATTTGGCTAATAAATCTTTGCTTATGGTCTTTCTTATCTCCTTTGGAGTCGGACTAATAACTCTTTTAACTCCTTGTGTATTTCCTATGATACCTATGACTATTTCTTTCTTCCTTCATGGCAAAAAGACGAATAGACAAGGCAGAAAACAAGCCTATTTCTTTGGACTTTCCATTGTTTTGATTTTTGCAGTTTTAGGTTTGTTGCTTACTTTGATTTTTGGCAAAGATGCTATGTATATCATTTCTACTCATTGGATTCCTAATGTATTGTTCTTTGTTATTTTTATGATATTTGCCTTGTCATTCTTTGGCTTGTTTGAGATAACTATGCCAAGCAAATGGGTAAATAAATCAGATAAGGAAAGCGAAAAAGGAGGTTTCTTAGGAGCATTTTTCATTGCTCTAACTACTGTTTTGGTATCTTTCTCCTGCACAGGTCCTATACTTGGAGCGGCTTTGGTTGAAATGGCTTCTGGTTCTTCCAACTCGTTTATATTCTTTGTTTCTATGCTTGGCTTTGCCATAGGTTTTGCACTTCCTTTTACTCTTTTGGCTATGTTCCCTTCTTTCTTAAAGAATATGAAGAGTGGCTCATGGTTAAACAGCGTAAAAATTGTTTTTGGTTTCTTGGAAATAGCCTTAGGTTTAAAATTCTTAATGGTAGCCGACCAAGCATGTAATTGGGGAATATTGCCAAGAACAACTTATCTTTGTATATGGATAGTTATTTTCTTTATGATAGGTTTTTATTTGTTAGGAAAATTGAAATTCAAAGGAGATTCTGAACTTAAACATATAACCGTACCACGTCTATTCCTATCTATCGTTTCATTCTCTTTTGCTATATATATGATACCTGGACTTTGGGGAGCACCTCTTAGTACTATCTCAGGTTATTTACCTCCGGTTTCTTCGCAAGAGTACAATATAGAAAAGATAATAGTAGAGAACAAAGGCACAGGTTCTGCCAATGCAGATGATTTTCCTATAAATAGAAAGTATGCCGATAAGTTAGACGAACACGTTCCTGTTGGTTTTAGGGCTTTCTTTGATTTAGAGGAGGCAAAGCAATATGCAAAAAAAGTTGGCAAACCTTTATTCCTTGATTTTACGGGCAAATCTTGTGCTAATTGTAGAGAAATGGAAACAGCCGTATGGTCGGTGCCTGCCGTAAAAAAAATGATACAGGAGGATTATATTTTGGTTTCTTTGTATTGTGATGAAAATACAATAGAACTTCCAAAGGAAGAGTGGCAAGAAATGAATGGCAAAACCATAAAAACACTTGGCAGAAGGAACCATAACTATCAAATAGAAAAATTCCATGCCAATGCACAACCTCTTTATGTACTTATGGACGGCGAAGGCAATCTATTGACAGATAAACCTCAACCATACGACAAGAGTGTAAATAATTTTATTAACTTTTTGACATCTGGTTTAGATAAATATAACTCTACCAAACAATAAAAAAAATCCTCTAAAAAAAAGATGGATTCAAAGAAAGGTTTTTGTTTTACTGCCATAGATTTTGAAACTGCAGATAAATATTTTCCTTGTTCTTTGGGTATAGCAAAGGTGGTGAATAACAAGGTGGTGGAAGTTAGGAATTGGTTAATAAAGCCTATTTGCTTTCCTTATTTTCACCACTATGCTCAGAAAATACATGGCATACACAAGGAAGATGTAGAAAATATGCCTACATTTAATAAGATATGGAAAGAAGTACTGCCATATCTCAACAATACTATGCTATTGGCACATAATGCCGCTTTTGATATCAATGTATTAAGAAAGACTTTGACTTATTACCATCTTAGCAAGCCACAAAGTTATTACCTTTGTACATACGTACTTTCAAAAACTGTTTGGAAAGATTCTCAAAAATTTTCTTTAGACTATCTTTGCGATTTGGAAAATATAGAATTAAATCATCATCATTCAGATTCTGATGCCTTAGCCTGTGCAGAACTTTTTTTGAGAGAAACAGAACACTTAGGAGTCAATTCTTTTGAAGAATTAAAAACTCTAACCCATCGCAGATACAACAAAGTATAGATTTTTTGATAGGTTGTAATAGATTGGAGGCTGTGGCTCCTTTTTATAGGTTGAGATAGGTTAGCATAGGTTACAGCCACAGGCTGTTTTATAAGTTGGGATAGGTTATTATAGGTTGAGGTAAGTTAGCATAGGAGGGCAAAGCTGTTTTGTTGGGCAAAGCCGTTACTTTTTATTATACGCTTATGCGCAGGCTTAGCCTGTTTTATAGGGCAAAGCCGTTACACCTTATAACACGCTTAAGCGTCTCCTATCTTAACCTATGCTAACCTATAGGAGCCGTAGGCTCCAACCTATTATAACCTATAAATTTTTTATAAAACTTTTTGTTTATATCAAAATAATTTATATCTTTGTGGCGGAGTTATAAAAAATAATGTTAAATATAAAAA
>JAUNWC010000187.1 GCA_030540495.1 Bacteroidota bacterium | reverse complement strand
AGATTTTTTTGATTTATCTAAGGCGGCTTTTTCTTTTCAATATGCTAATAATGAGGTTTATAATAAGTGGTGCAAACTATTGAATTGCTCAGAAAAAGACATAAAAACCTTAGAGGATATTCCTTTTTTGCCAATAGAGTTTTTTAAAAATCATAGAGTTACTTGTTTTAATAAAGAAAAGGAGGAGGATTTTTTTCTTTCCTCTGGCACTTCTTCTATGCAAAGGAGCCAACACTTGGTTTATAACAAACAATACTACGTGGAAAATACTTTTTCTTGTTTTTCTCAATTTTTTGACAAAGTGGAAAACTATGCATATCTTTGTTTGCTTCCCAATTATTTGGAGCAGGAGCATTCCTCCCTTATATGTATGATGGAGGCATTTGTGAAGAAAAGCATTTATAAACAGAGTGGTTTCTATTCTCATAACCTAAGGCAAGTGGCTGATATTCTTCTTTCTAATCAAAAAAACAATATACCTACCATTCTTTTTGGAGTAACTTATGCTTTGATGGATTTGGCAGAGAACTTTGATTTACACTTGCATAATACCATAGTTTTTGAAACCGGGGGAATGAAAGGAAGAAGAAAAGAATTGCCAAAACATGAGGTGCATAACTTGTTGAAAAACAGATTTGGAGTAGAGAAGATAGCCTCAGAATATGGTATGTGTGAATTGTTTTCTCAAGGTTATTCCTTAGGAGATGGGCTTTTCTTTACTCCTAAACAAATGCATGTAGCCATCAAGGAAATAAACGATTACAAAAACACTTTGCCCGCCGAAAAACGAGGAATAATCAATATAATAGACCTTGCAAATATCTCTTCTTGTTGTTTTATTCAAACGGGGGATTTGGGAATAAAGCACAGTAATGGAGGTTTTAGCATTTTAGGGCGTATGGACTATGCGGATATTAGGGGTTGTAATCTTATGTATCAATAAAGAAAGAATAACAATAAAACAAAAAAACTATGATAACCTACGAAACGATATTAGAAAGCAAGAATTACATAGATTCTTTTGGAGGTTTTAAGCCACAAATAGGCATAATACTTGGTAGTGGTTTGTCTTCCTTTGCCGATAGTTTGAACGATAAGTTGGTTATTCCTTATAAGGATATTCCAAATTTTCCCATTTCCACAGTAAAAGGACATAAGGGCAACCTTGTTTTAGGTACTTTGGAAGGCAAAAATATTATTTGTATGCAAGGAAGATTTCATTTCTATGAAGGATATTCTATGCAGGAGGTAACTTTTCCTATAAGAGTTATGCAACTTTTGGGAATAAAAATCCTAATAATTACCAATGCAGCGGGAGGAGTCAATAAGAGTTTCTCCACAGGAGATATTATGATAATAACAGACCATATTTCTCGTATGCCAAACCCTCTTATTGGTCCTAATGACGAAAGACTTGGCACAAGATTTCCTTCCACAAGTGAGGTATATGATAAGGAATTGATAAACATAGTCAAAGCCGTTGCCAAAAAAGAAAACATAGATATAAAACAAGGTGTTTATGTAGGCAATACGGGACCGAGTTTTGAAACCAATGCAGAATACATTATGTTTAGAAATTTGGGAATCTCTGCTGTTGGTATGTCCACTGTGCCAGAGGTAATAGTGGCAGCACATGGTGGAATGAAGGTTTTAGGACTTTCGGTTATAAGTAACGTTTTTGACGAAAATGCTATTGAAGAGCCTTCTCATCAAGAAGTTTTGGACAATGTAGAAAGAGCAAATTCCAATCTTTTGAGGCTGATAGAAGGAGTTTTGCAACAAATCTAAAAAAACTTTCTTCGTTAAATGATAAGGAGCATAAAAAGACGGACTATTTGTGTAATACTGACTTTGCTATTATTGATATTAGCATGGTTTGTTTTTATCAATATAGCGACATATTCCAAAATATCAAAGTTTCGCTCAGATATAAACCAAACATACAAAAACATAGAGCAAGAGGGAGAAAAGTTTGTTTTTCTTGGAGATAGTTTGGTTTATTGGTCGGACAATACCATTGATATAGACAGATACGTAGAGGATAGTAGCGCTTTAGCTTTTTTGCCCAATGGTATTTACCTAAAAAAAACTCTTCAGAAAGAAGACTCTCTTTTTCTCTACCTCTATTTGATAAAAAACAATTTTGCTATTCAAAATTCTTATACTCCAAACAAATATAATGCTCCTTTTTCCTTAAAAAGCAATATAACCATAAGCACAAACAAAACTTCTTTTCCCATAAGCATAGACAACAAAGTAGTTTTCTATTTGGACAACGTTACTTATAGCAACCTTATGGAAGAATGGCAGGTTTTTGTTTTGGATATTATGGTGCTTGTTTGTGTGTTTATTACTTTGCTAATGCTCATAAGGTTAATAGAAATAAAGAAAAAAAAGCCATTGCTCAACTTGTTTATTCTTTTGTTTATCTATTCTTTGAGCGGAATGTTGGTTTATCGTTTCTCCTCCTATTGTTCTGAACCCTCCTTTTTCTTATACAACAAGCAAATACACTATACCAATATTTTGTTTTTTCTTCTTCTTGCTGCACAAGGCTATTTGCTTTTTCGCTTGACTATTCAGATATCTCGTCCTTCTCAAAACAGAAAATTTGCTCTTTCCAAAAGAATACTCCTTTTGCTTTTTATTTCTGTGGTTTATGGTTCGGTTATGGAGATGTTTTCTTACAAGGATATTAGGCAAAAAATAGAGAAGAAAGCCAAAGAAATATCTCAAAAAAGAAGTCCTAATGCAGAGGAACAATTTGTAAAGAAAATAGAGGAATTGGAGGGAGATGAACATTTTAGCAAACTATTGAAACAAGGACGCTTTTTGCAAGCAGAAGACTATGCCACAAATATTTATTTCCAATCAATAAAGGACAAATACCATGTTGGTATTTTGGTTTTCAATGATAAGGACTCTATGTTTGTTCAACCCATAGGCTATTATACCAACATTCTATCATATACAGAGGAAAGAATCAACGGAGCAAGACGTATAGACTCGGCTTTTGTTTGGGTGGAAGACAACGAAATAGACAATAACAACACCTATATATACTTATGTAAAAGCGATAGTGTAAATATATTTGTGGAATGTTTGAGAAAGAAAAACTCCAAAAATATGAATTACTCCCTTTTGTTCTCTGAACAGGAGGACGAAGTGGAGGGAAGTTTGAGTTATGCTCGTTATAGAAAAAAACACCTTGTCTATTCCTTTGGAGAAAGAAGTTTTGACTATGGTCTAAAAGACTCAAACATAACCACAAACACAGACAATCTTTCTTTTTGGAAAGACGAAAAGGGATACATGAGTTACTATCTTGTGGATAAAGACAATGTTTATGTGGTTAGTTTTTTCTATCGTTTGCCCTACAATTTACTTGGAGCAATATCAAGGCTTTTTCTTATCTTTATAATCATCTTTGGTTTAGACTTTTTTATAGGTAATTCTCCTAATTTCAAAAGCATTACTCCGGGAATAAGAAGTAGTATTCTTTTTGCTTTGATAGGCTCTTTTGTGGTAGGTATTACCATAGCAGGTTTTTTTAGCATTAGAAGTATAAACGATTTTAACTCCAAATACAACACAGACAACATAAGAAACAAAACCAACGCAATACGCATAGAAGTAGAGAGTTTTTTTGCAGGACAAGACATTTATATTTCCAATAATATACATACAGATTTGGATAACTTGTTGCTAAATCTTTCCAATACCTTTTTGACCGATATCAATTTGTTTGATACCAATATGTGTTTGCTTTCCACTTCTCAAAAATCTGTCTTTGAACAAGGTTTTTTGCTTGACAAAATGAATATAGAAACAAAGCAAAGACTAAAAGAACATTCCAACACAATGTATATAAAAGAGAGGATAGGAGATTTGAATTTCCAAAGTGTTTATTCTCCCATAACCGACCCGGCAAACAAAGTTATTTGTTATCTGAATATTCCTTTTATCAATCAACAAAAAATAATGGACGATAACATCAATAGTATAATCAACAACTTTATAAATATGTTCTTGTTTTGGGTCAATATCTCTATAATTATTTTTAT
>JAUNWC010000186.1 GCA_030540495.1 Bacteroidota bacterium | reverse complement strand
CTAAGCAATGAAATAATAAATAATATTCTTATAATAGATGTTTATGGTCGTATCTTAAAGCCAAGAACGAAAATTACAAATCAGCAAACAACCATAGATATCTCAGAATTAGGAAGTGGGATATATTCTTTGATAGTTTATGAGAGTGGAAATAAATACGTTAAAAAATTTTTAAAACTATAACAAACATATTTAGCAAATAATTTATTTAATAATTTAACAACAGTAGTTTTTATGAAAAAAATCAGTTTATTAGTATTAGCAATGTTGCTTATGACAACAACATTGTTTGCAAAACCAAAACAAACTCCAGCCCCAGACGAGGGTATGTGGTTGCCTATGTTTTTTAGACAACTGAATTATGAGGATATGAAACGACTTGGTTTGCAACTTTCTGCAGAAGAACTTTATTCCTTTAACAATTCTTCTTTAAAAGATGCTATTGTACAAATGGGGCAATTCTGCACAGGAGAAATTGTTTCGGAAAGTGGTTTAATGTTTACAAATCATCATTGTGGTTATGATGCCATAGCCGGAGTCTCTACAGTAGAGCATGACTATCTTTCCAATGGTTTTTGGGCAGAGAGTTATGAGCAAGAGATTCCTATTGAGGGACTTTATGTTTCTTTTCTTCGTCAAATGTATGATGTAACAGATGAGGTTTTAGGCGAACATGTAAAAGATTTAAACAAAAGTAGATGGGCAAATGAAATACAAGCAAAGATAGATGAATTAAAAGAAAAATATTCTGAGGAAGGAAAATACAGAGTAGAGGTAAAAGATTTCTTTGAAGGCAATGAGTATTATTTGTTTGTTTATGAGCAATTTGACGATGTTAGACTTGTTGGAGCACCTCCTTCTTCCATAGGAAAATTTGGTGGAGATACAGACAATTGGATGTGGCCAAGACATACGGGAGACTTTTCTATATTCCGTATTTATGCAGACAAAGACAACAATCCTGCCGCTTATTCCAAAGACAATGTGCCTTACAAACCTAAACACTATCTACCAATTAGCATAGCAGGAGTAGAAAAAGACGATTTTGCTATGATTTGGGGATATCCTGGCACTACTGACAGATATATGACTTCTTACGAAGTGGAGAATACTTTGAACATTAGCAACCCTGCCATAGTTAAAGCAGGAAATTATATGCTTCCTGTTATGAAAAAGAATATGGACAGAGATAACGCTGTTCGCTTGAAATATGCCTCTGACTATGCCTCTATGATGAATATGTGGAAAAACAAACAAGGGGAATCTCGCGGATTAAAACGTTTGCATATTTATGACAAGAAAAAGGGAATAGAAGACAACTTACTTGATTGGATAGCCTCGGATGGTAGCAGAGAAAAATATAATGATGTTATTCAAACGCTTAAAACCTCTGCAAGAGAAATGGCAAACTCTCCTACAGGGCAAGCCTCTTGGTATCACAATCTTGGACTTTATATGAGTCAACGTGCTTCCTTTGCTTTGCGTTCTTATATGGTTCTTATGATGGGCGAAAGCGGAGTATTTGCAGATGTTGATTATATGGATATTCTAAAACAAAGAGGAGCAGAACATTTTGCAAAGTGTGACCAACAAACAGAAAAAGAACTGTTTGCTGCCCTTTTGAAAATGGAAACAGAACTACCACAAGAATATGCTCTTGACTATATAAAATCCATCTCAAAAGATATCAATAAATCCGGAGGAGTGGAAAAATACACTGAACAAATATTCAAAAAATCGGTGCTTGGTTCAGAAGAAAATTTCAATAAATTTGCTGCCAAAAAACCTTCTGTTAAGAAACTTAGCAAAGACCCTCTTGTTTCTATTGTTATGGCAATATATACTGCTCTAATAAACGAAGATGACAACTATGCTCAAGCAAGTCAAAACCTTGCTAATGCAAGACAAAATTTTGTACAAGCACTTAGGGAAATGAACCCTAATCTTGTGCGTTATCCAGACGCAAACTTTACTATGCGTATGACCTATGGAACAGTATTGGATTACTATCCTGCAGATGCTATACATTATGATTTTGTTACTACCATAGACGGTATTATGGAAAAAGAAGACCCTACAAACGATGAATTCATAGTGCCAGAAAAACTAAAAGACTTATACGCAATAAAAGATTATGGTCAATATGCAGATAAAAATGGAAATATGACCGTTTGTTTCTTAACCAACAATGATATTACAGGTGGAAACTCAGGCTCTCCTGTTATTAATGGCAAGGGAGAACTTATAGGTTTGGCTTTTGATGGTAATTGGGAAGCCATGAGCGGAGATATTGCTTTTGAACCAGAATTACAAAGAACCATTTGCGTTGATGCTCGTTATGTTTTGTTTATTATAGATAAGTATGCAGGTTGCAAACGGTTGATTAACGAGTTGAAAATAGTAAAATAAAACTTATATAAATAGTATTATATGTTGAAATAGGCTACAGGCTATTCCTGCAGCCTGAGGCTGACCTATAAGACGCATACGCGTATAACAAGAAGTAACGGCTTTGCCCTTATAGGTCAGTTTCAGGCTGTAACTTATTTCAACATATTATTATCTAATCAATCTTTACTTCTCTATTTAAGGAAAATTCAAATCTACTTCGTTTTTTCTTTTTTTTCAAGTCGCTTGCTTTCATATTGCTAAGTCCCACTGCTCCAAAATAGAAGAGTTTGCCTTTGTTTTCTCCTGTCTTTTTGGTATTTTCATAAAAAAACCACCACTTTCCACTCTCATCCACATACCACCTTAACCAATTGCCCAACCTTGTATCTCCGGTGCCATAGTTGTGTGTTACAATGTTTTGTCTATTGTCCAAAACGTTATGAATTTCGCTTATGCTGTCGCTATAAAAGTTGATATATGTGGCGTTCCATCTTGGGTTTCTTACTCCACAATACAACCATCTTCTTATAAACATAGGCAAGTCGCTCTTGTAATCCTTAGGCACTCCACCCGTAACCAAAGGGTCGTCAGTATCTCCATATAACCATATTTGATAATAAAGTTTCAAAGCCTCTTGCAATTCTTCCTTTGTAATTTTTTCTTGCAAAATATCCTTGCCAATATTCTCTATATTGTCCAAATTCTTTTCCTTGTAAAGATTTTCTATTCTTTTGGTTATGGGCTTTCTGCAAAGATAATAAACTACATATCCTATTGGAGCACTTATTTGAGAGTAAGTGGCTTGCACACACATTTTTGTATAAGCCCAATAGCATTCTCGCTTTTGTTTTCTATGCTCGCTTTCTTGCCAATAATCTTTCCATAAAACCACAAACATATTTGTACTTTCTTCTGAAAGGTCTTGTCTTGTTTTTGTTGGGATTTCTTTACTCTGAGCAATTTCTTTTTGGTCTTCCTCTTGCCCGGCAACTAAGTTGGCACAAAGCAAAAATGCAATCAATACCAATACTTTGCACAAACTTCTCTTCTCTCTTGCTCTTAAATTTATCTTTTGTAAAGTAGGCATAAAAATAGAATTTGATATTGCAAAGATAATAAATTATAGGTTATAATAGTTTAGAGGCTACGGCTCCTTATAGGTTAAGGTAGGTTTTTTAGGTTAGCATAAGTTGTAATAGGAGGGCAAAGCCGTTACTTCTTGTTATACGCTTTGCGTCTCCTATAACAACTTATCTTAACCTATGCTAACCTATAACAACTTATAAAAAGAAGGCTGTGCCTGTAACCTATCTCAACCTATAAAAAAACTCTGCAAACTTATCTTAACATAGAAAACAGGTATAAAAATGGTTGAAAATAATTATAAGTGTAAAAAAAGTTGTAATTTTGCGGTTTGTTATGGAGAGTCAAAGGAGTATAAAGAATATTGTAAGCATAGAGGGGAAGGGGTTGCATAGTGGCAAAATTTCTAAGGTAACCCTAAAACCTGCCCAAACGGACAAGGGCGTATATTTCAAGCGAGTAGATTTGGAAAATATTCCCGTTTTGCAAGTCGATAGTAGTCTAACTGGGCAAACCTCAAGGAATACTACCATAGAAAAAAATGGCGTAAGCATTTCTACCATAGAGCATTTGATGGCTACTTTGAGAGCCTTTGGA
>JAUNWC010000185.1 GCA_030540495.1 Bacteroidota bacterium | reverse complement strand
GCTAAAAGAGGCATATGATGAAACAACGGATATTGTGGATTTGTTGGATAGGACGGAGACAAAATTTTTGGATATAAACGACAAAAATTTTAACTCCTCTTCTCAAAATATGCAACAACTTATGC
This sequence comes from Bacteroidota bacterium, assembly GCA_030540495.1. Lineage (GTDB taxonomy): Bacteria > Bacteroidota > Bacteroidia > Bacteroidales > P3 > Scybalousia_A. The sequence continues at coordinate 3,986 of JAUNWC010000185.1, read as the reverse complement.
ACAATGCCATAAAGGAAATAGAAATGGTGCAAGCCTCAGATAATTCGGTTACGGGTATAGAGAGTGGTTTTGTGGAGTTGGATAGGTGTATAAATGGTTTTCAACCGGGTACTTTGATTATTCTTGCGGCTCGTCCGGCTATGGGAAAAACGGCTTTTGCTGTCAGTATGGCAAGAAATATAGCGGTGCAGAGCCATAAGGCTGTGGCTATCTTTTCTTTGGAAATGACGGCTATGGAATTGACCATGCGTTTGATTTCTTCTGAGGTGGAAATAGAGGGAAATAACCTTAAAAGAGGCGACCAAATGACCAAGGCACAAATACAAGTGATAAAAGAAAGGACACAAGCCTTAAACGATGCTCCAATATATATAGATGATAACCCGGGACTAAGTATTTTTGATTTGAGGGCTAAGTGTAGAAGATTGAAACAAGCACATGATATTCAGATGGTTTTTATAGACTATTTGCAACTTATGACAGGAGGAGAGGGTAGAAATAATGGCAATAGAGAGCAGGAGATAAGTTTTATTTCTCGTCAGTTAAAAGCCCTTTCCAAAGAGTTGGGTATTCCTATTCTTGCCCTTTCACAACTTTCTCGTGCGGTGGAAACACGTGGAGGTAGCAAAGAACCTGTGCTTAGCGACCTTAGGGAGAGTGGAGCCATAGAGCAAGATGCCGATATAGTTATGTTTGTTTATAGACCAGAGTACTATAATATTATGGAGGATGAAAACGGCTCTACGCAAGGTGTTGCCTATATAGATATAGCAAAAAACAGGGCAGGAGCGACTTCAAAGGCAAGATTGGGATTTAAGCGTCAGTTTGTTAAATTCTACAACATAGGACAAGAATATTCATCTTCTATGTCCTCTATGCCAGAGAACGCAAGTTTTGATTCTCAAAGCAATACCATAACAATGGGTTCAAGGATGAACGATGAGCCTATTTCGGGTGGAGAAATGCAGGCTTTTGATGATGAAGAACCATTCTAATAGAAAAAATTGTATATGAAAAAATCTTTGTTGTTTAAGTTTTTGTTTTTGATTTGCTTGCTCTTGCAATCCTTTTTGGGAATATCTGCATATGTATTGATACCAATGGATGAGGTGCAAAAAAACCACCTTAAAGCCTATGGAATAGCCTATTTTTCATTGCAAAAGGAAATAGATGTTACTTGGCTATTGAATTATAGAGGAGGTTCTTTTTCTATGGAAGAAAGCGATGAAATCATAAGAACTTGCAAACTCAGAGGAGTAACTTACGAGGTAATATCCTCTGCTCAGATGTTGGGTATTTTGGACGAAATATCAGATACTGAGGTAAATATGGATGCGGTCAAATTGCAAAAAGCACCCAAGATAGCCGTATATTCTCCAAAGAGCAAAAGACCTTGGGACGATGCGGTAACCTTAGTTTTGACTTATGCAGAAATTCCATACGATGTGGTTTATGATAAAGAGGTTTTGGAAGGAGTATTGCCTATGTATGATTGGTTACATTTACATCACGAGGATTTTACTGGGCAGTATGGCAAATTTTGGGCAAATTATCGCAATGCGCCTTGGTATAAACAAGACGTTGCTTTTCAAGAAAATTTGGCTAAGGAGTTGGGATTTAAGAAAGTTTCTCAACTCAAACTTGCTGTTGTAAAAAAGATAAGGGATTTTGTGCTTGGTGGAGGTTTTATGTTTGCAATGTGTTCGGCAACAGATAGTTTTGATATAGCACTTTCGGCAGATGGGGTGGATATATGTGAGGCTATGTTTGACGGAGATGCTATGCAACCCAATGCTCAAGCCTCGTTGAACTATGATAATTGCTTTGCTTTCAAGGACTTTACCATAGAAAGAAATCCTTCGGCTTATAGAATTTCCAACATAGACGTAACAAGCGAAAGGGCAAATAAGGTGAGCGAAAAAAACGATGTCTTTGTTCTTTTTGATTTTTCTGCCAAATGGGATTGGATACCTACCATGCTAACACAATGCCATACAAGAGTAATAAAAGGTTTTTATGGACAAACAACGGCTTTTCGCACTAATTTGATAAAAAGCAACGTACTTATTTTGGCAGAAAACAAATCCATAAACGAGGCTAAGTACTTGCACGGAGAATATGGCAAAGGCACTTGGTCTTTTCTTGGAGGACACGACCCTGAGGATTATAGACATTTTATAGGCGACCCCAAGACCGACCTCTCTTTGTATCCTAATTCTCCGGGCTATCGTTTGATACTTAATAATATACTCTTTCCAGCCGCAAAAAAAGAAAAACACAAAACATAGTGCTTTTCTTATGTGATAGAAAGTTGTTATTTTTGCATTTGTTTTTTTATATTGTAAAAGAATTATGAGATTTAAGGTAAAAGATATCAAAGATTTTAAAAACATATTAGACCAAGTAAACAATATTAGTATAATTACCCATTACAATCCTGATGGAGATGCTGTGGGAAGTTCTGTGGCTTTGTTTCACTATCTAAAAGATTTGAATAAAAATCCTGTCTGCATAATACCCAATCCTTTGCCAAAAAATATTTCTTTTGTTTTAAAGGATGTAAATTATATTATAGCAGAAAGAGACTTTAAAACAGCCAAATACACCATTTCCCAATCAGATTTGCTTTTAATAGTAGATATGAACACTAATTCAAGGAGTGGAGAAAATTTGGAAAAAGTAATAAAGGAAACTTCTTGCAAAAAAGTACTTATAGACCACCATGTAAAGCCCGATAAATTTGATGTAAATTTTTCTTTCTCAGATAGTAGTTCTTCTTGTGAAGTGGTTTATAATCTGTTGGTTCGTATGACGGGAAAAAAGGTTTTCTCTTCTGTTATCTCCACCGCTCTTTATCTTGGAGTTATTACGGATACAGGCTCTGTGTCTTATTCCAACGACAGTCCAGAGGTATATATGGTTTTGTCCAACTTGTTGAAAAGTGGTATAAAAGCCTCCAAACTTCATCAACAAATTTTTGATACCTATTCCTTTGATAGACTTAGGCTTTTGGGCTATGCTATATCGCACAAAATGAGAGTTTTCTATAAACAAAGAGCGGCTTTTATCTATCTTTCCAAAAAAGAATTGGCAAACTACAACTACAAGATAGGAGATTTGGAAGGAGTGGTTAATTATTGTTTGAAATTAGAGGGAGTAGATTTTTGTGCTATGATAACAGAAAGGGAAGATAAGATAAGAATGTCTTTTCGCTCCAAAGATGCTGCAATAGATGTTAATGTTTTTGCTCGCAAGTATTGGAATGGAGGAGGACATGTTATGGCATCAGGAGGCAAAAGTTATGATTCTTTGGAAAAAGTTGTGGAAACATTTACCAAGCAAATTTATAATCAAGATTTTATGCCACATGAATAAACAAAAAGAATATATAATAAGTTTTATTGTTCTGTTGTTATGTATGATAACAATATTTTCTTGCTCCTTTGGTGTTAATGAAGATTATGCTGTGGGCGAAAATCCACAGGAAAACGCCATAAAGAGCAAACAAAATCAAATAAATTCTTCGCTTGCCAACGCCAATAAAATAATATCGGATAGGGAAAAGCAGAGAATAGAGGCTTTTATTCAGCGAAGAGGTTGGCAAATGGATGAGGTGGCAGGAGTTTATTTGCAAATATTGGAGCAGGGTAGGGGAAAAATAACCACAAATAACGTTGTTACCGTAGAATATAAGTCTTATTATCTTAATGGCAAAAGTGCCGATGATTTCATACAAGAAGAGAAAAAACAAGAGGGAAGTCCAAATTTTTCTAATAACAAAACACAGAAAACAAATAATTTCAAAACCTTTTCTTTGCAGGGGGATACTTATGTGGTTTATGGCTTGGCATATGCTGTGCAACATTTGAGAAAAAACTCCATTGCTCGTATTATTGTCCCAGATAATCTTGCCTTTTATATGAACGACAGTGGAGAAAAAATCAAAGCCAACGCAACTCTCGTCTATGAAATAAAAATAATAGAAG
>JAUNWC010000184.1 GCA_030540495.1 Bacteroidota bacterium | reverse complement strand
ATTCTCCTTTTGGATACTATAAATAATGATGAGGTGCAGGAGTTTTATATCTTTGATTCCATAATAAATAATAACCCCGAACTTAAAGCAATACAAGAGAGTTCCCTTTCTTTGCAACACGCAATACAAATGCAAAAAAAGATGTCCTACCCTATGATAGGTGTGGGGCTTGAGTGGATGATAAACAAACAAATAGATATGCCAAAAATGGAGTCTATGAATGGAAAAGATATGTTTGGTATTATGCTAAAAGTCTCTTTGCCCGTGTATAGAAAAAAATACTCTTCTTCTATTACTTCTATAAAATACAAAAACCTAAGTCTTGAAGAAGATTTTCAGTATAAAATAGAAAGGTTAAGAAATGAATTTCTTTCCCTTTGTAACGATATGACCATAGAAAGAAAGAAAATAGACCTATACCATAGACAACAAAACTTATTAAAAGAAAATATTTCTATAGAACAAAATACCTATTCAACCAAAAACAATAATATAAAGGACTTATTAGAATTGGAATACAAACTCTTTGATTATCAAATAAAAATACTTGTTAGTCAAACAAATCTTAATAAGATTGTAGCAAAAATGGAGCAATTGAAGGGAGAGGATAACACATATATTTTGAGAAAATAAGCAAAGACCTATGAAAAGCGATAATAAGATAAAAGAAATAATTAGAAAACACAGAGTAATAGTATATATATTACTATTTTTGATGGGATTGTTTTTGGGATATTTGATTTTTGCTCCCTCTAAGTCTAAGAGCAAAGATGCAAAGGAGCAATCCTCTCAACAATATACCTGCTCTATGCATCCTCAGATAAGACAAGATAAACCGGGCAAATGTCCTTTGTGTGGTATGGACTTAACTCCGCTTGGGCAAACATCCTCTGAAGACTTAGACCCAAATAGCGTTATGTTTACGGACGAGGCAGTGGCTTTGGCGGATATAGAAACTATTGTTTTGTGGAAAGAAGATTCTCAAAAAGAATTAACCCTCTATGGCAATGTGGATATCAATGAAAGAAATTCTCAAATACAATCCTCATACGTCAATGGTAGAGTAGAAAAACTTTTTATCAATGCCGTAGGTGATAAGGTTAGCAAGGGACAAACCATAGCCTTGATTTATTCTCCTGAGGTATATGCTGTTAGCCAAGAATTAGTAGCCGCTCTTAACTATGCAGACAAAAATCAAAGCCTTGCTATTGTCAATGCAGCCAAAGAAAAACTATTGCTTTGGAATATTACTCAAAGTCAAATAGACAATATAATTAAGAACAGAAAAGTAAGTGATTATATAGAAATAAAATCAAATACTAATGGCACGGTTGTTAAGAAAAATATTTCGCAAGGAGATTATATCGAACAAGGAGAAGAACTCTTTACCATAGCCAATCTTTCAAATCTATGGGTACAACTAAAAGCATATGAGCAAGATATACCTTTTTTAAGAGTAGGACAGAGGGTAGAGATTACTTTGGAGGCTTTGGCTAATAAGAAAATAGAATCTAAAATCTCCTTTATTAGTCCTTTGACAGATGAAAAAACAAGAACAACAGACATAAGAGTAGAAATACCTAATCCAAAAGGAAAAATAAGACCTCAGATGTATGTTACCGCAAAAGTGGTGGCAGATATGAGTGAATTCAAGGACAAATTATTGGTGCCAAAGAGTGCCGTTCTTTTTACTGGAAAAAGAAGTATTGTTTATGTTAAAGACCCAAATCAAACTCAACCTACTTTTACTTTCAGAGAAATAGAATTAGGCAATAGGGTCGGGGATTATTATATAGTTCTTTCGGGCTTAGAGGAAGGAGAAGAAATAGCAAGCAATGGAGTATTTCAAATAGATGCCGCTGCACAACTTGAAGGCAAACGTTCAATGATGAATGAATAGTTTTTTGTTGCTAATTGGTATAATATTTGTTTGCATAGCGACGTTATAGAAGATAAATTTTTAATTAAAATATAGTAAAGGAATGAAAAAAACGATGAAATTAACATTGATGGCTGCCTTTGTTATGGTTGCTATGAGTTTTGGAACATTAAGTGCTAAACCTGCAAAAATAACTGTGGATGGCAAATGTAATATGTGTAAAAACAAAATAGAAAAGGCTGCCAAAGGAGTAAAAGGTGTAAAAACAGCCGTTTGGGATAAGGAATCAAAGGTTTTAACCATAGATTATAACGAAAAACTAACCGATGTTAAAACCATAGAAAAAGCAGTTGCCAACATAGGCTATAATGCAGGAGAAGAAAAAGCCAACACGGAGGCAAGAAAAAAACTTCCTGCTTGTTGCACCTCAGATGCTAAAGCCAATCACCATAAAGACGGCGGTTGCTCCAAGTAAATGATTTTTATATAGGTTGTAATAGGCTTTTATAAATTAGCATAGGTTATAATAAGTTAGAATAGGAGGGCAAAGCCACAAGCACTGCCTTTTCTGTTGGGCAAAGCCATTACTTTTTGGCACGCTTATGCGGCTCCTATAATAACTTATGCTAACCTAAAATAACCTATCTTAACATATTAGAAGGCTCTGCTTCCAATCTATGCTAACCTATCAAAAAGGTTGTGCCTGTAATCTATTTTGCCTATTTTAGTTAAATAGTTTCATAACTTTGTTTGCCACTTCGGGTAAAGAGAATACCACAACCTTATCCCCCGATTCTATTTGGGTGTCGCCTCTTGCTATAAACGAAGAGCCGTCTCTTATTATTCCTCCAATGCTTACTCCCTGAGGAATATTTAGATTCATTATAGTATTTTTTGTTGCAGGGGCTTTTTCTTTTACAATAACCTCAAAAACTTCGGCATCTATACCACTCAACCACTTAGAAGAAGTTACCTCTCCATTAAGCGTAAAACGAGCAATATAAGAGGCTGTTATCAATTTCTTATTTATAATAGTATCTATACCAATATCTTGTGAAACATCTATGTAATTTATATTTTCAACCAAGGCTATGGTTTTCTTTACTCCTTGTCTATGAGCATGAAGACAAGAAAGAATATTTGTCTCTGTGGAATCGGTGGTGGCAATAAAGGCATCCGTATCCCTTAGTCCCTCATCCAAAAGCAAAGAAATATCCGAGCCATTGCCATTTATTACCATTGTGGAGGAAAGTTCATCAAGCAGTTTCAAACATCTTTCTTTGTTCTCTTCCACAAGTTTTAGTTGCATTATGTTTTCTAAGTTCAAAGCCGCTCTTCTTCCTATGCGACCTCCACCTATTATCATAGCGTTTTTTATCCTAAAATCTTTCTTCTTAAACAACTCTTTTACAACCTCCAAGCCCTCAGGCTTAACCAAAAGATAAACCAAATCTCCTTTTCTATAATAGTCGTTGCCTCCGGGTATTATGGTTTCTCCTTGCCTTACTATGCAGACTATACGAGCATCCATTTGAGGATAGAGTTGAGCCGTTTCCACTATGGTTTTGTCTATAAAAACCGCATCGGTATCTATTCTTGTCATATAAATACTTAGCAGTCCGTTGGAAAAATCAAAAACCTCTGTTGCCGTGTTGCGAGTAAGCAAATTGGTTATCTCTTTGGCTGCAATACGTTCTGGGCAGACCATTTCGTCTATACCCAAACCTTTGAACATATTTTTGTTTTCATCGCTAAGGTATTCTATGGAGGTAATTCTTGCTATTGTGCGTTTGGCTCCCAATCTTTTGCCCAACATACAAGTAATAATGTTGATACTCTCCTCGTGCAAAACAGAAATAAGCAAATCACAAGAGGCAACCCCCGCCTCCTTTAAAATGGAAATAGAGGTACTTTCTCCCGTAATGGTTAGCAAATCGTTGTCGGTTTGCAACAAGCGAAGTAGTTCAGAATGAGGGTCTACTACCGTTATATTGTGTTTTACCTTAGAAAGAGTTTTGGCTAAATGAAAACCAACCTCTCCATCTCCCGCTATGATTATATCCATTTCTATTTCCTTATTTTTTTGCAAAATTAAGAAAAAAGAAACTAATACAGCCACAGCAGGCACTTCCTGTTTTATAGGTTGGATAAGTTAGCATAGGTTGTTTTAGGTTGTTTTATGTTGAGATAGGTTGGAGCCTTTGGCTCCTATAAGTTAGCATAGGTTGAGATAGGAGGGCAAAGCC
>JAUNWC010000183.1 GCA_030540495.1 Bacteroidota bacterium | reverse complement strand
CTTAAATCTACTTGTTTGGCGTTTGGGAATTGAGATTTTGGGAAAGCAAAGTCGTTTTGTTTGGTGGAGACTTTGCTTTTGTAGTTAGAAAAGGTGTAGGTGTTTTTGCTACCATCATTAATATTGACTTGCATTTGCAAAAGAGTATTATCACTTATAGCAACCCAAAGCCTTACCTTTGTAACCGCACTGCGTTTGTTTGGAGTTAGGTCTATGATATTTACTTGCTTTTTATTTAAAACATCTTTTCTAATAAGTTTTGGACGATAGGATTTGGCATAAATATTTATTATTCTAACAAAATTAAACATAGATTTTCCTTCTTCTATTTCGGATATTTCCACCTCGTTGTTTTTTTTGTCGTAATGCCAAAGTGTATTGCCGTCGCAATAGTCGTTAAAATTATCAGAAACAATTCTATATTTACTGCCCGAAGAAAGAAAACTTCCCTTGCCTTTTTCTATACTTTTGTTGTCCTGAGTTATATTATAACTAACATCAAAACTCAAAGGTAGGTCGTTTTGCAATTTTTTTGCTAAGGCATCCACTATTTTTTGAGCCCCGTGGTCTATTACTACTCCGTTTTTCTTTTCTGTTTGGGCCACCATGCAACAAGCAGTTGCTAAGAATAGGAATAGAAAAAGAAATTTTTTCATAACAATATTTTTTAAGGGATAATTAGTTTTTCCAATATGCTTTAAAAATGTGTTTTGATACTTGTTTTTCCTTTGGAGGAAGTTGCATATAATCTCCATAAGTACTTTTTAGATAAGTGTCATAATCCTTTATAACGGGATATTCCTTACCTTCAAAAGTCAGAGTAGAATAATCTCTAAAAATATTTGCTTTTAAATATCTCTTGTAAGTAAAATTATAAGGAATAACTCCCCCATACTCGGCACCATCAAAAGGATAACGCTCGTATATATCTTCTATTCTTGCTACAATTTGCTGACGAGAGGGCTTGTATAATTGTTTGATTTTTATCAAAAGTCGTTGAAAAATATTAAGATTATATCTAAAAGTCATCTTTTTTAGTGGTCTATACAAAGCCCTAAATTCATTTACAAAACTCTCAAACTCTTCTTTCTTTGGAAAACCTATAACGGGATAGATATCAATATAAACTCCGGTTAAAATGGTTTTTTCTTTTAGTATGGTGCGATTGTCATAAACCTTAGCAAAGGTAAATCTATATCTATCATCGTTGTCCATACTTTGAACATTTAGATTTTTGTCAAAAGAGGCAAAGGTGGATAAAAATTTCTTGTAATCGGGATAAGGCATAAGGATATCTATATCATCGTCCCAAGGAATATAGCCCTTGTGCCTAACGGCTCCTAACAAAGTTCCATAACCCAAAGAAATACGTATATTATTTGATTTACAGAATTCGCAAACTTTATCCAAGATTTGTATTTGCAAAAGTCTTAACTCCGAAACACTAATTTTTTGTCTCTTATTGGTCATTGTGGTAAAAAAATTATATACCTTCTTCTAACTTCCTTATTCTATCTCTAAGAATGGAGGCTCGTTTATAATCCTCGTTTTCTATGGCATCGTTTAGCAAATCTTTAAGCATATTTATACCAAACTCGGACATATTTTCAAGTGTTTCCATTTCGTTTTGCATTTGCTCTTTGAGTTGTTCGTCAAAGTAGGTCTGTGCCTCAAAGCCTGCATCCTTTATTACATTTTCCAAAGCATATATTGGACAATTGTATCTAAGTGCTAAGTTTATGGCATCAGAAGGACGAATATCAAACTCTTTCTTTTCTCCCTTTTCATTCACAAACACACAAACGGCATAATAGTTGCCATCCATAAATCTGCTGATAACAATCTCTTGTAGAGTTATTTGATAAGTTTTTAATACCGAGCAAAAACTATCATAGGTTAGAGGTCGTGGAGTTTTAAGGTTATCCAAAAAAATAGCCATATTCTCAGCCTCATATTTACCCACAGATATACTAAGAGCCTTATTATTGTCCTCGTCTACAAGGAGTATATCATAAAAAAGATTTATCCGAGATACTCTCAAATCCTTTATTGTCATTTTTATTTTCTTCATAGGAGAATAAGATTATATAATGGTATAACGTAAAAATATGCAAAAACTTATTTTCTACATAATTCATTTTTCTTTATTTTCAAAAAATTATATTCTTACTACACCATTTTCTGTAAGTCTATACTTATAATTACTTTCTTTTTCTATGGCAATGTTGTTGGTATCAAAAATTAGTCTATGCCCATACTCACCTACATAACCAATTTTTTTTGCTGGGTTTCCACTTATGCAAGCATAGTTTTCAACATCCTCTCTTATTACACAACCGGCTCCTATCAAAGCATACTTTCCTATGGTGCAACCACAAACTATGGTAGCATTTGCTCCTATGGTTGCCCCTTTTTTTACTAAGGTTGGTTTATACTTGTTTTTTCTTTCTATGAAACTTCGTGGGTTGACAACATTGGTAAAAACACAAGAAGGTCCAAGAAAAACATCCTCTTGGCAAATAACTCCTGTATATAAAGAAACATTGTTTTGAACTTTTACTCCGCTACCTATTTTTACTCCTTGGGCAATGAAAACATTTTGTCCTATATTGCAATTTTCTCCTATTTCTGCTCCTTGCATAATATGAGAAAAATGCCAAACTTTTGAGCCTTTGCCTATCTTTGCTCCCTCGTCTATTATTGCTGTATTATGACAAAAAACTTCTTCCATTCCTACCAAATATTTTCTTTAAATCGTTCTATATCTCGCCTATCTCTTTTTGTTGGTCTGCCCGTATGAGCATCTCTTTTTTCATAATAAGCCAAACGCATCATTTCTTGTTTTTCGTATTCTTCTTTTGGAGTAAGGTCTTGGTAATATTTTGTTATCTCCTTTGCCGCTACCCTGTTATTCAATAGTCCTATTACCTTTATAGTCTTTTTTATAGGGTTTTGATTCACTGTTATAACATCCTCAATTTTTATCTCCTTTGAGGGTTTTGCATTTATGTTGTTAAGCAATACTTTACCTGAGTTGCAAGCCTCAGAGGCTAAACTCCGAGTTTTGTATAATCTAACGCACCACAACCATTTATCTATTCTCATTTTCTTTATATTTATTTTTTTAAACGAAAGAAAATGTTTTTTATTCTTTTTCTCGCCTACAAAAAAAAGAGTTGCAACTTCCAAAACGAAGTTGCAACTCTTTTTCTGACCTAATTCAAAAATAATTAGTTGATAGTTCTTGTTATTTTTGCTTGAGCGTTAGTTAATCTTGTCTTAAGAACGCCAGTTGCATTGTTACAATCTTTAATATTTGCTCTTTGTGTGGATACTTGTTTTGCTAAATCAGCATATGCTCTTGCTCCTTTTGCAGTACCATTTGCTTTTTTAGCCTCTGCCAAATCGTTTGCAAATTGTTCAAAAGCCGCTATTTTAGCCTCACAAGGGTCTACGGCAGGTTGTTTTGTTTCCTCTTTTGCTGCAGGTGCTTTTGTTGTTGTGTTTGTTGTTGCTTTAGAGGTTTCTTTCTTTGTTGCAGGAGCAGCGGTTTGTTCTTGTGTTGTAGCCTCTGGCTGAACTTCGGTTTGAGTAGCCTCTACTTGTTCTGTAGCAGTAGCCTCAGTGGTTGTTGAAGCAGTGTCTGCCTTCTTTGAGCAAGATGCCATAATAGCAACTAATGCAAGTCCCAATAATAAATGTTTAATTTTCATTTTCGTAAATTTTTTTAAGTTTATAATTAATTTATTAACATAATTCCTCTTATGTATGGTGCAAAGTTACAATAAAATTTGGTTGTGTGTAATTTTTTGATTTTTTTTTTTGAAAAAAGGTTATTTATGGAGGTTGGAGTAGGGAGTGCGAAAAGGTGAGTGGAGGTGGAAGTGGTTGAAAAATAGTAAGTTGAAAGGAGGTTTTGTGGTGGTGTGAAAAAAGTTTTGAAAAAAAAGGAAGGTGAAATCAGCAAAATTAGAAAGGAATTCTGCTGATTTTTTTATTGGCAGGGGGTGAGTGGAAAAGAGTTCTTTTTTACTAAAAAAACTGAAAAAAGTGGATAAAAAAGAAAAATGATGAGGTTTTTGTAGGAAGGAAGAAAAATAGGTTATGATGGGTTGGAATAGGTAAAAAATAAATATATGAATAATGGATAAAGAAAGAAATCAAGTGGGAGGCTCCCACTATCAAAAAATGAA
>JAUNWC010000182.1:1296-4210 GCA_030540495.1 Bacteroidota bacterium | reverse complement strand
TAGTATAGGTGGGCAAAGCCGTTACTTTTTCTTATACGCTTATGTGTCTCCTATCTTAACTTATAGGAGCCAAAGGCTCCAACCTATGCTAACCTATAAAAGAAAACGTTGCCTGTAACCTATATAAAAAATTAATTGCTAAAAACATATTGCAAGATATTGGCTCCCATTCTTAGGGCAACTATATGTCTTTCCTCCGTATCGTTATGCACTGAGGTATCCTCCCAACCATCTCCCAAATCGCATTCATATGTATAGAAACAAATTAACCTACCTTCCCAAAATAAACCAAAACCTTTGGGAGTTTTGTTATCGTGTTCATGTATTTTTGGTAAGCCGTCCGGGAAATCAAATTTCTGATGATAAATAGAATGAGAAGAAGGCAAGGCAACAAAGTCTAACTCGGGAAAAACTTTTTTCATCTCCCTTCTAATAAAAACATCTAAGCCGTAATTATCATCTATATGCAAAAAACCGCCTCCCAAAAGATATGTTCTAAGATTTTTTACCTCCGCATCCGAAAAAACCACATTGCCATGTCCTGTCAAATGCACAAAGGGATAAAAAAACAACTCGCTACTACCCACATCCACAGTAGCATAATCAGAAGAAAACTCCATATTAAGTTCTCTGTTACAAAAGGTTATAAGATTTTTTAAAGAAGTAGGGTTGGCATACCAATCTCCACCTCCCCCATATTTCAAAAGAGCAAGTGTATTATAGTTTTGAGCAAAAGAAAACGGCCCCAAAAACAAAAAAAACAAGCAAAAGACAATCCTTTTTTTCATAAGGCAAAAAATTATTATTGATTGATGTAATGCAAAGAAGATAAGGAATAAAGCCCTGCGGTCTCTGTTCTAAGTCTTTGTGTGCCAAGAGAAATAAAAGCAAAGTCCTTTTCCTTTGCCAAAAGAATTTCCTTTTCAGAAAAATCTCCTTCTGGGCCTATTAAAATAAGATAGGAAGCTTTTGGCGAGCAAATATCTTTGATTAATCTTCTATCCTCTCCACTACAGTGAGCCAAAAGTTTATAATCCGCCTTAACCTTTGCTACAAAGTTTTTAAAATCTATAATAGGGTTGATGATAGGCTTAAAGGATTTCAAAGATTGTTTCATAGCAGAGATTACTATTTTTTCTAAACGCTGAGTATTAACCACTTTTCTTTCCGAATGTTCGCATAGAAGAAAAGTAATTTCATCCACACCTATCTCTGTGGCTTTTTCCACCAACCACTCTATTCTATCTATATTTTTTGTGGGAGCAATGGCAAGATGTATGTTAAAATCTCTTTTGTCCTCTCCTTCTTGCTTTGACAATACATTTAACACACAATGAGAGGGATGAGCCTCCAATATCTCTGCCTCAAAAAAATACCCACTACCATTGGAAAGAAAAAGTTTTTCGCCCTCTTTCATACGCATAACTCTAACCACATGGGAAGATTCCTCTTTGTTTAGAACAAAGTTTTGTTCTCCTTGATAATTAGAGTCAAAAACCAATTGCATTTCAATAAACTATAACGAATAAGCAAAACCTATTGAAAGGAAAGGAGTAATATTTGCCTTTGAGGTTCCCTCGTGAAATTGCTCTATATATCCCTTATCTATATAATAACCAGAGTACTTATCCTCGTATTGCATCTGATATTCAACACCTGCCTGTGCTCTTAGCCTCCAATCTGGCGACAACTCTACCATATAGCCCAAAACCGCTCTTGCCGTTGGTCTTACATGAGTTAGGGAAACGGTGTTGTCTTCTTGTTGTTGCTTAGAAGCCACATAGTCCGCAAATTCTATATTGTCTGTGCTCATACCAAAGTATTCCTCTACAACAACATAGTCTAAGGCTAAATCTCTTTCTCCAAGCATAAAATTAACTCCTGCTGCCACTCCTAAAGAAATACTGCTACGATTAAAATTATAATACCAATTGAAGTTCAACAAAAGAGGTATTTCTGTGTAAGATTTATAAGAATCTCTTTTTACCAAATCATGGCTACCAAGTGCCCCTACTTTAATATCCTTTCCAAAATATCTATTAACTCCCAACTGAACTCCATATCCCATAGTGTAGCGAGAAGAAATAGCACTTGGACGTACTTTGTGCTCAAATCCTAATCTAAGACCTGCTCCCCAAGGGTTGGTATTCTCAAAAGAGGATAACATATTCATATTTCCCTCAAAGTCAAGGGTAAGAAAGTTCTCGGTTACTCTTCTTTTATAATCTCCCATCCTCCAATCATTCATCTGAGATACAAAGTCTTGAGAACTCTTGTATAGGTTTGTTTTAGGCTCTCCTTCTGCAAAAGAATATAAGGAGAACATCATTATGGCAAACAATAGAAATACTCTTTTCATTTTTACAATTTTTGTAGTTTATACCTATAAAATTTCAAGTTTCAAAATTATAAATATTTATCTGATTAGACAAATATTTTCCCAAAATTTTTTCTCTACCATACAAAAACGAATAGTTAGAAATCATTTACAAATAAAAAAAATACTACTTTTGCACATAGATATGAAAAGAGAAATAAAGAATAAATTGCTTTGTGGTATATTGTTTTGGGCTCTTTGCTCAGGGCTTTTGGGATTGGTATTTTTTTCCTATATGTTTGGCTCGGGAGATAGTTCTTTTATGGACTTTGTAGGCTGGTTATATTTTTTCTTTTCGTCTTGGGGGCATGCAACAATAATAATGCTACTCCCATTTTTGCTCTTTTTTGTGCCTCTTTCTTTTATAAAGACAAAAACCAAAATACCACTTGGAATTCTTGCCTTTATATATGCCTTGATTATTCTTTTGTTTACTATAAATAGGTATGTTTTCCAAATCTATCATTTTCATATAAATGGTTTTGTATTGGATATGCTTTTTTCAGAAGGAGCATCGGAGATATTTGTATTTTCTTT
>JAUNWC010000182.1:0-1286 GCA_030540495.1 Bacteroidota bacterium | reverse complement strand
ATATTTTTGCTTGTGAAACTCTCTTTGTTTGTTGCAAAAAAGATAAATAGCAGCAAAAAAAATTATTCTCTTGTAATAATCTCTTTTGCTTTTGTTTTGTTGTTTTCTCAAAGTATCCATATTTATGCCTCAGCAAAGATAAAAACATCTGTTTTGGAGTCTTCTTCTTTTTTGCCTTATTATTTTCCTATCAGTATGAATTCCACTTTGGACAAATGGGGCATTATAGACAAAAAGAATCTAAACACCTTAGATTTTAAGAACAAAGACTCTAAACTTAACTATCCTTTGCACAGGTTGGAATATGAAAAAGTTGATAAGCCTTTGAATATCATAATTATTGCAATAGATTCTTGGAATTACAGGACGCTAAACAAAGAAACAATGCCAAATACATATTCTTTTATGCAAAAGGCTCAGTTTTTTTCTCATCATCTAAGCAGTAGTAACGGCACAAGAGGAGGGCTTTTTGGTTTGATGACTGCCCTTAGTCCTTATTACTGGAAGAGTTTTGAGTATTCTTCTTTGCGACCTATCTTTTTTGATGAATTGGAAAGAAATAAATATACTATACAACTCTATCCTTCTGCTACACTAAAATCTCCTCCTTTTGACAGAGTAATTTTTAAGGGTTTGGAAAATGTAAATACCTCCACCATAGGCAAAACTTCATACGAAAGAGACTGCAACATAACAAACAACTTTATAAAAGATTTGCCAAAATACACAGAGCAAAATCAACCATTTTTTACCTTTCTTTTCTATGATTTGCCTCACGCTATTTCTTTGCCAAAGGAAAAGAACAAAAAGTTTCAACCCTCTTGGGACTATGCCGATTACTCCAAATTAAACAACAATATAGACCCCTTGCCTTTTTATAATTTGTATAGAAATTGTGTCTATCAAGTAGATAGCCTTATAGGTTTGGTACTTGGAAACTTAGAAAAAAACAACCTTTTAAAAAACAGTGTTATAGTTATAACAGGCGACCACGGACAAGAATTTAATGAAAATCACAAAAACTATTGGGGTCATTCTGGCAATTATTCTAAGTATCAGATTCAAGTTCCACTTATATTCTATTATCCAAACATAGAAAGCAAAACCTACGCTCATCAAACTACCCATTACGATGTAATCCCAACGCTTATGAATATGTTTTTGGGAGTAAAAAATCCTTTAAGTGACTATTCTATGGGCAAATACTTGTATGATAACAAACAAAAAGCCTGGCATATAGTAGGCAACGACCTTAATTACGCCTTTATTACACAAGAAGGATATAT
>JAUNWC010000181.1 GCA_030540495.1 Bacteroidota bacterium | reverse complement strand
CTCCAACTTATAATAACCTATCCTAACCTATAAACACCCATTAAGAAGAAAAAAAGGAAAACTACCCAAAGAGTAATTTTCCTTTTTCCTGTTAGTTATATTTTGTTATTATTTCTTACAAACGATATACATTGGAAGAAGTTTTAGGATTGTCTCCACGAACACGTCCCAAATAAGATTGAACGCAACGGAAACCTATATAACTCTTGCCCGAATCTTGGTATTCATAACTACGAGTAGCCGTTTGAATAAAATGTTTGCTGTCTTTCCAAGAGCCACCGCGAACAACTTTTCTTTTCATTATTTGGTCTTCATCATCTGCTGCACGATAAACATTGTATTGGTTAAGGTCGTGAGCAAAGTTATAAGTAGATTCGTCAAAAGCATCTTCGCACCATTCTGCCACATTACCTGCCATATCATACAAACCAAAATCATTTGGAGCATAGTGAGCCACTACAACCGTTGTTGCTCCTCCGTCTCCATCATAGGAACCACGCAAAGGCTTGTAGTTAGCCAAGAAACATCCTCTTCCATTATTTACGTATGGACCGCCCCAAGGATAAGGAGAACCATCCACGCCACCTCTTGCTGCATATTCCCACTCTGCCTCAGTAGGCAAACGAAAATCTTCATATCTTGCATAGTCAGAGTTTTCCAAGTAGTTGTTCATCTGCAAAGTTCTCCAAACAGAGAATGCTTTGGCTTGAACATAACTAACACCTACCACAGGATAGTGGTCGTAACGAGGGTGGTCAAAATATGAACGAGTAGCAGCATCGTTATACGAATAAGCAAAATCGTGTATCCAACAAAGAGTATCTGGATAGATATTTACTCTTTCGGTAGTGGTCAAACGCTTTCTGCCACCGGCTAAGGACTCTGGACGATTGTTAAACTGAGAGCCTCTGTATTCTTTGTTGGCTTGCTCAGCAGAAAAATCTTTTTGAGCGGCTGCATGGTAATCTATCCAAGAATATTGGTATATCATTTGAGCAGCATCTAACTGAGATTTGCCATAAAAACGCTCGTCCTGTTTGATATACAAATTATCAAGTGCCTCACGCTCGTCTTCGTTTTTGCTATTCCAATCTATTTTTGCTTTCCAATTTATCATAGGAGTTTCCAAATCTTGTCCCCATTGGTCAGCCTCTATCAAATAAGTCTCAGGAGAAACCTCTCCTAACAATCTATAAGCAATAGAGTCTCTTACCCAATAGACAAACTGCCTATATTCGTTGTTTGTTATCTCTGTTTCGTCCATCCAAAAAGATTGAACCTGCACGGTTTTAGGCTCATACTTATAAGAATGATAAACATCCTCATCAGCAGAACCCATTGTAAAACTACCCTGAGGAATATCCACCATACCGTATGGTTGCATATCCAAAACAGTTGGTCTATCTTGCACACCTATAAGCTCGCCTTTATCCGAACTACCACAACTAAACATCACAAGAGCGGTTGCTAATAACAAAACTAACTTTTTCATCTTATATTATTTTTTATATTCTTTTGCTTGTTTTACGTTTAAAGTCTGTTTTTTGTTTCATTTTTTCAATATCATTTTTGAAAAAAATAGTATTTATGTCCTACATCTTTATAGTATTCCTATATATAGTAGGAGGGTCAGGCGGATTTTCTATCTTGAAACAATATCTTGCAAAGACCTCAAAAGAACCCGAAGCCTGAGTGGAAATTCTGGAGGTTGGTATATCATATGACATACCCACTTTAAAGTCCTTGAACGAAAAGCCTGCAAGTATCATTATAGCATCTTGCACTCTGTAAGACAAACCGCCCCAAAATCTATGTTCATACTCTGCCAACAAAGTAGCATCTATTTGATAAGCACTTGCAGAGGAAAAATCGGTTTTTAAGAGTGCCGAAGGCAATATTCTTATGGAAGGATAACTTGGCACCGTCCATTCATATCCCGCAAGCACATAGTAAAATCGTTTGTTGTTCCAATGCAATTTTTCGCTTTGTGTTTGCATCAACTTGCTGGCAGCAAAACCAAGATATAATTTGCCCGGTATTTGATAATAAATACCTGCTCCCAAATCAAACAACATATCATCGGTTTCTGATTGAAGAATCAAAGGGTCACTTGTTTCTCCTATTTCATCGTTTTCGTTAAACTGGTCGGCTCCTATAAGTTTGGTTGCATCCAAACTTGCATTAAACAACTGTGCCTCCACACCTATGGCAAGATTACCCGTAGGCAATTGTATTCTAAAAGCATAGTCTATTTTGGCGTGAATATTGTTCCAAAAGCCTATTTTGTCCGAAATAATCGTGGCTCCTATACCTCCATGTAGAAAACTAACCGGCATATCAAAAGAAATGTTCATTGTTTCTCCCGCAGAGGCTCCCGTGCCTTGTCCGTTGGGGTCGGTAAGCGAAAGACCCATCCACTGATTGCGATAAAAAGCGGTAGCACACATTGCGCCGTTGCTACCCGCATAGGCAGGATTGTAAGAAAGTCTGTTAAACATATATTGTGTAAATTGAGGTTCTTGCTGAGCATTGGCACGCCCAAAAAACATCACATAACACAACATAAAAAAAGATATTACTATATATACATTACTCCTTTTATTCATAAAAACATTAAAAATAGCGTTACTTCTGTTGCTATATTTTCTCGCAACATAAATAATTGCAAAAGTATATTTTTTTTCTCACAAAGAGAATTTATTTTTTAGTTTTTTTATATTTTTTTTATTCATAGATTCAAAATAATACTATTAACATTTGTTTCTCAATTATTTATATTTTTATTCATTCTTCTTTTTGATTATATGTGCAGAGGCATAACGTCTTCTAAGTTTGTTTAGATTGGTTATGGCTATTTCTTTGTTGGCAAATGGTCCTACAAAAACATTGTAGAAGTTTTCGTTGTATATTTTTTCGTACCTACTTCGTTTTTTATAGTCTTCTGATAAGGAAAGTAAAAGGTTTTCTGCCTCTGCTTTACTGCTTACTGTTGCTATTTTTATAAAAAAAACCATATCCAACTCTTCTATATCTAAGGCAGTGTTATACAAAGAGTCCATATAGTTTTTTTGCTCTTCTATGGTCATATCCATTGATTCAAACATAGCAAAAATTTCTGTCTGTCTTTCCCACAGTGACCTATATTCCTCTGGCATTATCTCCATTTGCATAGTACAAACACCGGCAAGCAACAAATCCACTCGCTTTGCCGCTGTTTTTGATAAATCTATAACACCAGCTCTTGCACACCTGTCGTTAATCTTTACAAGTACGTAGCGAGAAGTCTTAGGATTGGTAATTTTTACTATAGTATTAAAAGGTAGTGTCTTATGAGCGGCAGTGTAAAGTTTTTGAGAAAATTTTTCTCCGCTCGAAGTATTTCTATTTTCAAATCTATCGTGATAATAGGTTGCTTTGATATTGGTAACCTTCCTGTTCTGTGCAGATAGAGAAAAAAATATGCACAAAGTAACTATTATTGTTATCTTTTTATGGTTATTTATTCTTACCACTCTTTTGCTTTTTCGTTAAACCATAAGCCCTGCAAACGCAGAACCTGTTCTATCACATCTCTCACACATCCTTCTCCTCCTTTCTTGTTGGAGATGTAGTCGGCAACTTGTTTTATCTCCTCAGCGGCATCCGAAGGGCAAGTTGCAACACCAGAATTGACCATAATATCATAATCCGGAATATCATCTCCCATGTATAGTACGTTTTCTTTTGTCAAATGGTTACATTTCAAATAATTTTCATAGACAGATAATTTTTCTTTTACTTTCAAAAAAACGTCTTTAATTCCCAACATTTCCAACCTCTGTTTTATGCTATTGCCTCTTCCACCTGAGATTACTGCTACCTTAAAACCTAATTTCAAAGCATACTGTATTGCATAACCATCCTTGACGTTTCCATTTCTCAATACTATATTAAGGTCTTTGCCCGAAGTATATATCATTCCATCGGTCAAAACTCCGTCATAATCAAAAATAAACGCTTTTATATTATGTAGTTTTCCCTTATAATTCATAGTCTTGTTTATTAAAAATATTTATTCTCACTTAAATAATTAAGAACATAGTCTTTTACTCCCTCCTCTACGCTATAGAAATCTTTGTTATAACCTATATTTCTTAGTTTTTGAATATTTGCACAAGTATAATACTGGTATTTTTCTCTAATATCTTCTGGCATTGGAATAAAATTTATATTAGTTTCTTTG
>JAUNWC010000180.1 GCA_030540495.1 Bacteroidota bacterium | reverse complement strand
TCTTTCATATAACAAGAAGTAAGAAACTATTCTCTAAAATATACTCTCTTTATTCTTTGTGAAATGGAGGTAAATATTTCGTAAGGAATAGTATCCAAAACCTTTGCCATATTGCCCACAAAGTTATTTTCAGAGAAAACCTCTACCCTATCCCCCACTTTTGCCTCTACACTAGTCAAATCTATCATACACATATCCATACAAATATTTCCTATTATTGGACAATATTGCTTGTTGATATAAACCAAAAAATTCTCATTACCCAAATGTCTATTAAGTCCGTCTGCATAACCTATTGGTATTACTCCTATACGCATAGGACGTGGGCTAACAAACTTGCGAGAATAAGACACATCCTCGTTTTTATCTATGTTGCGAATTTGAGTTATACAAGAATATAGACTTACCACATTTCTAAGGTGGTGTTGTATGTTTGAGTTGTAACCAATGCCATACATACCTATGCCTAACCTAACCATATCAAAATGAGCCGATGGAAAACGTATTATTGCAGCACTATTGCAAAGATGTCGCATAATCTTATAATCAAAGGCAGAAACAAAACTTTTGCTTAATCGGTCAAAAAGTGAAATTTGTTGCAAAGTATATTTATCCAAACTTTCATTATCTGCTCCATAGAGATGAGAAAAAATACTCTTAACCTTTATTTCTTTGTGAATAGAAAGTAGGCGTATTAAAGTAGGTATATCCTTTTTCTCAAAACCAAGCCTATGCATACCCGTATCTAACTTGATATGTATATTTATGGAAGTGTTATAAAAACGTTCCAAGACTTCAAAGGAATGAACAACAGGCTCAAGGTTAAATTCCAAAATTTTTTCCTTAGCGTCTTCCTCTGGGGTCATTACCATTACAGGAAGAGTTATGCCGTTTTGCCTCAACTCCACTCCCTCATCTGCAAAAGCCACAGCCAAATAATTTACCCTACTATTGTTTTCCAAAAACCAAGCAACTTGTTTGGCACCTGTGCCATAGGCAGAGGCCTTGACCATAGCACAAAGCATTGTATCTTTTTGCAAAAATGAACGAAAATAATTTACATTATCATCTAAGGCAGAAAGATTTACTTCCAAAAAACTTTGATGTCCAAGCAAAGAAAGATGCCTTACAATATCCTCAAAATGAAAATCTCTTGCACCTTTTATCAATATGGTTTTGTCTTTGTAGTCTTGTCGCTTAGAGTTGAAAAGAAATTCCTGTGTAGTATGGTAAAATGTAGTTTGAGGCAAAGAAATACTATCTTTGTATTCACAAAAATCAGAGCCAATGAATATCGCTCGCTCTATGTTTTTGTTTTTTAATAAAGTGTTTATGTTTCTGTAAAGCAAAACCTTATTGAGAGAGGTCTGTTGCATATCAGACAAAATAAGGAGTTTTTCCTTATTATTAAGGGAATTAAGACAATCTAAGGCTATTTCCAAAGAGGTATAATCATTGGAATAGGCATCATTTATCAAAGTAGAATTGGATATTCCTTGCAAAATTTCCAATCGGGAATCTATGGGTTGTAAATATTGTATTCTCTTTTGTAAGTGCAACTTATCTACCCCCATAACAAGACAAAAAACATAAGCATTTAGAGTATTTTCCACGCTTGCTTTATCCAAAAAAGGCAAGTTTAATTCTTTTAAAAGGTCGTCTGTTTGATAGGTATCCTCTTTTTCTCTTCCCCAAGATATAAGTTCTATATTATGTTGTTGGGCAAAGATATTTATTTGAGTTGTCAGAAGAGGGTTATTATTATGAAAAATTATCTGTTTGCAATGCACAAAAAGTTTTAACTTCTCTTGTATTTTTTCTTCCATAGAGGAGAAATTGATTTGATGGGCATCGCCTATATTAGTAAAAATACCTATATTCGGTTTTATCATTTGCTCCAAAGTTTGCATCTCGTTTTTTTGAGATATACCTGCCTCAAATATTCCTAACTCCGCACCCTTTTCAAGCGAAAAAACAGAGAGAGCAACACCTATTTGTGAGTTATAACTTTTAGTATTAGCACAAACTTTTTTGTCTTTACCTATCAAAGAAAGAATCCAATCCTTTGTTATGGTTTTTCCATTGGAGCCTGTTATGGCACAAATAGGGATATGAAACAATTCTCTCTTTATTGTTGCCAAGGTTTGCAAAGTTTGCAACACGTCATTACATTGCAAAAAACAAGCATCCAACAAGTTATTCTCTTCTAAGGAATAGGTTTTATCCACAACAAAAAGTTTTATACCCTTTGCATACAAATCAGATATATATTTGTTTCCCGTGTTTTTGTTTGTTGTTATAGCAAAAAAAACGGTACCTTCTATTGCATTAAGCCTACGAGAATCAAAGAGAATATTCTTTATTTCTACCTGAGAATAATCCTCATTTGTCAAAATGCCATTTATTTTTTTTGCAAGATATTCAAAGGTTATTTTCATTTCTTTTTATTGTTGAAAAAACAATCTTTAATTAAACTATCATTATTATCTTAGTAGCAACTTATTGTATAAGAGAATTATATAAGTCTATATGTTTTTGAGCCACATTATTGTTGGCAAATTTTTTTATATGGTCAAGTCCTTTTTCTATGGCTTGCTCTCTTCTGTTATTATCATATAAAAAAGCATTTATAGCCTCAGCCATTGCCTTTACATCATTGTTTTCTACATACAAAGAATAATCTCCTCCAGCCTCTTCCAAACACGAGCCTTTGCAAGCAATAACAGGCAATCTGTTAGCCATAGCCTCTATAATAGGAATACCAAAACCCTCATAAATAGAAGGATAGACAAACAAAGATGCCATAGAATAAATAACCCTTAATTCCTCAAATAAGACTCCGTTTATTATATGTATCTTTGCTTGTAAATTATTCTTTTCTATGTAATTAGATATTTCTTTGGTGTATTCTGTCTTTCTGCCTACTATAACAAGATGGATATCTTTATTAGAATATTGTTCCAATTCTTTTATTGCTTTTACCACAAGCAAGATATTTTTTCGTCTTTCTATGGTACCAACATTGAGAATAAACTCTTTGGGTAAAGAATATTTTTGTCTTATCTTTTGCTTTTCCTCCTCTCCTACTCCTTTGGCAAATATAGGATTAAAAGATTGGTAAATAACTTCTATTTTACTTTCTTTTACCTTAGCAAACCTAATAATATCTCTTTTGGTACATTCGCTTATGGCTATGATATGGTCTGCCATTTTTACACTATGAAAGAATTTTCGCTTATAAAACAAAATATCTATCGGAGAATACCAGTCGGGATGTACCATAAAAATAAGGTCGTGTATGGTAAGAACGGTTTTTATATTTGTTTTATTTATGCCCAAAGGTAACTGACCACTCAAACCATGAAACACCTCAACCTTATCCCTTATTAAATCCCTTACAATTCCTTTTTCTCTCCAAATGTTTTGAGAAATTTTGTAAAAAAAAGAATTGTTGTTTGATTTATCTGAGGGAAATTTAAACGTTATATTACTCTTGTCTAAAAGATTGGAATACAATTCTCTTCTACCCTCGTTTGGAGCATAGAGCAAAAATTGTTTATCAAAAGCAGATAAACTCTCTAAAAGTGTTCTGCTATATGAACCCAAACCGGTAGCATTAGCAACTATTCTTTTAGCCTCATATCCTATAATCTTAGCCTCTTTCATCGTCTTTTCTTGTCAGAGTGAAAGAAATAAGTTACTCCCAAACTCCAACCTCTCCACCTATAATTGTTCCACCTACCTATATTTACAAAACCCATAGTATAATTTGCATTTATCTCCCAATGATGATTGAAATCATAGCCTATGCCAAACATATAACCAACATCTTCTTTGTGTAAATTGCCATCTGCAAAAGTTTTCACCGTCTTGCTTGCTCCCTCGGTGTAGTTATCTTTGTCGTTCTGGTCGCTATTTGTCCAAGAAGTATTGCCAAAAAGCCCATATGTAATAAAAGGAGTCAGTGAAAAGATAAAACCTCTTCCCATTCTCTCGTCTCCAAATTTTAATTCCAATCTTGCCTCTATGTCCAAGAAATATCCATCCACATCTGTTGTTCCTTGAGGAAAGACAGATTTGTAACCTTTTTTCCACATAGCAAGCATAGGTTTGAAATATAGATTATAGACCAAATGCTTTTCTCCTACTACACCAAATTTTGCACCGTATTTTTTTTCTATATATTGAGGTTGATTAACCCAATCGTATGTTCCATTGACACTTATGCCAAATTTCCAAGGATCGCGGCTCTCT
>JAUNWC010000179.1 GCA_030540495.1 Bacteroidota bacterium | reverse complement strand
TTAAAAAGAAGTCTTCCGAGTCTATATAGAATTGTTTTATAACAGAGGTTTTATTGTTATAGTTTATGGACAAAACGGCTTGCTCGCCTTTGCATTTATTGGCTTTTATACTTATTTCCAAAGGAAACTCATTGTCAAGAAAACATATCTTATTATAACGAACATTGTTGATTTGAATATCTTTTTTTTGAGTTGTATCTCCAAGTGCAATAGTATAAACAGGGCAAGAAAAATACTCTTCAGTGTTTAGAAGACTCTCTCCCTGTGTGCTAATACCATCGGAAGCAAGTATTATGGAAGAAAGATTTTCTCCATCATAATTTTCGGCTATATGGTTGTATAAATCTGAAAAATCGGTTGCATAATCCTTGCAGAGAATTTTTTCCTTGAAATCAATACTCCTTACCTTATTGCCAAATTGCAGTGGTATAATATTATAGTTGTCTTTCAACTCTTTGCACAATTCTTCCAAACTCTTAAAATATTCGTTACTTGTCTTTGATAAAGCCTTGTTTATAGAAGAGGAAACATCTTGTGCTACAACTATGGTAGGTTTTTCTATACTTTTATGTTTTATGCGTTTAATGGGGGAAAGAAACAAAAACAATATAAGAAAAATGCTTGCAAATCTTAAGAAAAATAAAATATTCCTTTGCCTTTTGGTATAAAGAGAAGATTTATTTTTGAACAAAACTATTCCATACTGCCAACAAGCCAAAGCAAAGGCAACAAGAATGATAAGAGGCAAGAACCAAAGAGAGTACTCCAAAAACATTAGTTAAAATTCCTTTCTTTTTTAATGGTTTCGTATGCTTGATTGATTTGCTTAAATTTGTTTTCAGCATCTTTTTGAGCCTTTTCTCCTAAGGAGGCTACTTTGTCTGGGTGATATTTTATGCAAAGTTTTCTATATGATTTTTTTATTTCCTCGTTGCTTGCATTCTTATCCACTTGAAGCATGGTATAAGCCCAATCTGTGCTTTTGAAATACATGGCTTCTATGGTTTTGTAATCTTGTTGGGAGATAAGAAGGAGGTTGGCAATTCTTATTATAAGAGCCTTTTCTATGGGAGAAATTTCTTGGTCGGCTAATGCAATACCAAACAACATATGCAACAATTCCAAACGAGAAGCATAAGCAACGGAAGAATTTATTTGTTTGCAAACCTGAAGCAAATCTATATCTTTTTGCAACAAATCTCTGAGTATAAGCAAGCGATTTTGCGCCTCTTTTTCTCCAAGATTATTTATAAGCCATTGCTTTACAAGGTTTAGTTCATTTTTGGTTACTCTGCCATCTGCTTTCATAACTTGAGCAAAAAGCATAAGAAGAGCCATAACAAAATCGCCTTGCTTTTTGCCATCTGCTTTGTATTCTTTTTTGACAAGAGAATTTAACAAAGAGCCTAAACCATACCCTATCATTGCTCCCAAAAAACCTCCTCCAAAAAGAAAACCAAGTATTGCGCCTAACCATTTCATAGTAAAACCAAGATTTTTATAATTTTTGCAAAGGTACAAAAAAACTTATAAAAAAATTCAACTCCACAAAAGCAAAGGTTATTTCTCACACAGCCAAAGCAAGAATTATACTATCTTGCAACAGCCAACCTTTGCGAGTGGGAGACAAATCTTTGTTTATAAGTCCTTCCTTTATTAGTTTTGTTGTCTGTTGAAAAAAATAAACATAATATTCTGCAAAATGTTTTTTTACAAATTCCAAACTCAATCCCTTAGACAAGCGAGCAGTTAGCATAATGTATTCGTTATACTTGTTTTTTGTGCTTAAAAACTCTTTTTCACAAATAGAGTCAAAATTTGTATTCAATACGTTTTCAGTATATTTATAAACATCAGCAATGTTCCAAAATCTTTCTTTGCCGTTGTAGGAATGGGCTCCTGCTCCCAAGCCAAGATATTTCTCAAAAGTCCAATAAGACATATTGTGACGAGAGTGAAAGCCTTCCAAGGCAAAAGAAGAGGTTTCGTAATGAGCGTAGTTGTATTTTTGCATAAAATCCATAGTAAATTCCATTTGCTCTATTTGTTGTGACTCTTCCAAGAGAGTTAATTTGTTTTTCTTTAATAGTTTATCCAACATAGTACCCTCTTCCCTCATAAGAGTATAACAAGAGATATGTGGCAAATCGTATGACAAAAATATTTCCAAATTCTTTTTCCAATGCTCCAAATCAGAATAAGGCAAATTGCTAATAAGGTCTATGGAAATATTCTCAAATTCAGAGTTTTTGAGTATTTCTATACTGCTTTTTGCCAAAGCGGAAGTATGACTCCTATTGATGAGCCTAAGAGTCTTATCGTCAAAACTTTGCACGCCAAGACTTATACGATTAAATCCTATTTGCCTCAAATCTCTTGCATAGGGAAAAGAAATATTTTCTGGATTGGCCTCAAAGGTTATTTCACAATCTTTTGAAAGAGAGAAATAAAAAACTATTTTCTCAAAAATTCGTCCCAAATCTTTGATACTTAGGATAGAAGGAGTTCCTCCGCCAAAATAAACAGAGGATAAGGTTTCTTTTTTTTCAAAAAAATCTTTTCTATGCTCCATCTCTCTTTCCAAAGCGTCTATATATTTGGAGTGGTCAAATTTTTGTGCTATGGAATAAAAATCGCAATATATACATTTGTGATGACAAAACGGAATATGAATATACAGAGATGCCACCTTTATTTTATTTTTTTAGTTCTATTCTAAAAGTAGTGCCTTGCCCAACAACAGAATTTTTTACATAAATTTTGCCATTATGATATTCCTCTACTATTCTTCTAACAAGACTAAGCCCAAGACCCCAACCACGTTTTTTGGTTGTAAAACCGGGTTGAAATATTTTTTTGTACATTGTTTTAGGTATTCCTTTGCCCGTATCGGTTATATCTATAAATATTTTTTTGTCTTCGTTTTGCAAAATAATACTTATTTCTCCTTTTCCGTCCATGGCGTCTATTGCATTTTTAAACAGATTTTCAAACGTCCATTCTATAAGAAACTGATTCAAAGGTATTATTATACTCAAATTCTCCTCTATATTGGAATTAAATAGTATGTTCTTAGACGAGCGAGCCGACATATAATCCACCATATTAACAATAACGGGTACTATATCCGTTGGTTTCAAATCGGGGTTGGAACCAATGTGAGAAAATCTTTGAGATATTACGCTTAATCTCTCTATATCTTTGTCCATTTCTTTACATATAGAGGTGTTTTCTTGGTTGTTTTTTAACAATTCTGACCAAGCAGAAAGCGAAGAAATAGGAGTACCAAGTTGATGAGCAGTTTCTTTGCTCATACCAACCCAAACAATATTTTGCTCAGAGGTTTTTATGGCTTTGAGAACCAAGTACAACAAACCGGCAAACAAAATCAAAAAGAAAAGATATATCCAAGGAAAAAATTGAAGCACAGATATTATTTTGCTCTTGTTGAAAAATATATAACCATAACTATTATTTGGCAAAGAAATTCTTATTGGTTCACCATCGCTAAGCATAGAATTAATTGTTGTTGGCAAATTTCTTTTACATAGTCTTTCGGGAGAAATGTTACCGTATGCCAAAACCTTTTCTTTTTTGCTATCGGTAATAATTACAGGAACAGAAACACCATTATTAATTATATCACTAATAAACGAAGACATAACTTCGTCTATGGTTGCCTTCAAATTTGTATATATGTTGCTTTCTGTATAATACAATTTGAATTTCATACCATAAACTTCGTATTCCAAAGGTTTGTTACGAGAAAATTTTTTGTACAAATCGCCCACCAAAACCTTTTCTCCTTGTGGAATATCTATGTTTTGAGAAAATTGTATATTGTTAAATTCATCGGTAATAATTACGGGAATGGTTTTGTTGTCCATAATTATTCTGGTATAGAATTGCAAGTCAGGTGAGGTCAAATCAGCATTTTCATCTAAGGAAATAATAATTTTATATGCCTCTATAAAGCGTTGCATTTTAATTCTTTCTATCTCCAAAGTTTTGCTGTAAAGTTCCTTTGTATCCTTTAACATATTGGCTTTACGACTTATAGCCTTTGCCCATATCTCTACCTGTTTGGTTTCCTCGTGTCTTAGTTTTTTGATTATAACATTTATCTGCCACAAAGAGACAAGTATCAAACTAAAACCTATCAACAATGCATACCAAATTATACGAGGATTTTTTATAATTTTTTTCATCTAAATAACTTATATACCAAACTAATAACGATAAAAGATGAAATAAAGTATTTTCCTCAAAGGAAAATAGATTGATAAGTTGGAGGCTGTGGCAG
>JAUNWC010000178.1 GCA_030540495.1 Bacteroidota bacterium | reverse complement strand
GTTCCCAAAAACAAACTTGGTATTCAGATGCCACGCTCGGGCGGTAGTATGGTGGGAATATATTGCTCTTTGACCGATTATAGAGAATACATAGAAACCGAGTTAAAAGAAAAACTACAAAAAGGAGAAAAATATCGGCTTAGTTTTTGGGTTAGCCTTAGCGAATATTCCCCTGAGGCAGTGGCAACCATAGGAGGACTTTTTACCAAAGAGATGCTTAGCGACACAACAAGAGGTATGCTTACCAACAACTCTTTTAAACAAAGTGGCAAAGGTGTTACTCAAAATATTTCTACTTTTTATAAACCTCAGGTGGTCAATCCTTTTGCAAGAGTTTTGGCAGATACTCTTAATTGGATGAAAGTGGAAGGAGAATTTGTTGCACAGGGAGGAGAAAAGTTTTTGACCATAGGCAATTTTTATCCTGCCGAGCAAAGCAATGTTGTAAGCGTTGCCGGGCTTAGAAACATACTACCCGGAGCCTATTATTATATAGACGATGTGGAACTGTATTGTATCTCTTGCGGACAAACCAAACAAATAGGCAACATAGCCATAACAAAAACCATAGACACTGTGTCTTATTCTGTTGGCAGTGTTATTGTATTGGAAAACATATTTTTTGAATTTGACAAAAGCGTTCTTTTGCCTCAAAGTTATGTAGAACTGCACAACCTGATAAACCTTTTGAACAAACACCCAAATATGAAAATAGAGTTATCAGGACATACTGACAACAAGGGAAAGGATAAGTATAATATGGAACTCTCTCTTAACAGAGCCAAAGCGGTTTATGATTATTTGATACTTGCGGGCATAGATAAAAAAAGGTTGAAATACAAGGGTTATGGAGCAAAACAACCCATAGCAGACAACAAAACCGAAGAAGGCAGAGCCAAAAATCGTAGAGTAGAATTTAAAATAACAGATATGTAATGTACAGGTTATTATAGGTTGTAGGCTGAGCCTACTACTTACTTTGTATAATCTCTTGCTCCGAAAATATCGCTACCTATTCTTACCATAGTACTACCCTCTTGTATTGCCAAATCATAGTCGGAACTCATTCCCATACTGATTTGAGAAAAATAAGGGGCGTTGGCAAAGAACTCTCTTTTTACTTCAAGGAACATTTCTTTTAGTTCATAAAATTCTTTTTTGGTTTGCTCTCTAAGGTCGGTTATGGAGCCTATTCCCATCAAACCACAAATTCTTATGTTTTTCATCTCTTTGTATTCCTCAGAAAGAAGTATGGCTCTAAGTTCCTGCATAGACAGACCAAATTTGCTCTCCTCGTGAGAAATATCCATCTCAAACAAACAATCTACTACTCTATTGCAAAGTAAGGCACGTTTGTTAACGGCCAAAAGTATTTTCAAAGAATCTACCGAATGAATCATTGAGACAAAAGGAACAATATATTTTACCTTATTCTCTTGCAAATGCCCTATCATATGCCATTGTATATCCTTGGGAAGATTGGCGTACTTTTCTTTCATCTCTTGCGCTTTGTTCTCTCCAAAAACTCTTTGCCCCGCGTTATATGCCTGCATAATATCCTCCTGTGGTTTGGTTTTGGAAACGGCAATAAGGGTAACATTATTGGGAATGCTTTGCTTTATTCTTAATAGATTGTCTTTTATACTCATTGGTTGTATATTTTCATTTATTTACTATGCAAAATTACAAAATTTATCCTACCTTTGCACCCATTAATAAAGAATAAAGAAAACAAAATGAAGAAAATTTTAGTTATAGTTGTTTCTGTTTTTTTGGTTTTGGGGTGTAGGTACAAAGAAGACGAGCAAAAGATAGGCTCTACAATAGAGAGATTTTATCATCTATTGAACAACAAAGAGTTTAATGATATGAATAAGGTTTGTTCTCCAAATATGGACAACGATATAAAACTATGGAAAAAAGTGAGAAAAGAAATGGTTAGGTATTCTTCCATAAAAATTCTTTCCATAGAAACAGAGGGCGAAAAGGCTTGGGCAAATGTTAGTACAACAGACGAATTTGGCAACGAGGCGATTTTTCTTTGGAACTTGGTAAAGATAAAAAACGAGTGGTGCCTTGATAATTATAGTTTCATAAAACCAAACATAATCGAAAGAAAAACAATAAATACTCCTGCAAGCACATTGAACTCCATAGCAGTAGAAAGCCAAACCAACACAACTCAAGAAAGCCAAACAGAGACTCAAACAACTAAATAAGAAAAAATACTATGTTTATAATCAAAAAGATACTTTACATAATAAATATTTTAGTTGCCTTATGCTTGCTTTTGACTTATCTGCCCTATCATGTGGATTGGTTTGACAAAATTTCCTTGCTTGCTTACGCTTACCCCTTTGCTTTGGTGTTGAATCTGTGTTTTATTGTTTTGTGGCTTATTATTTCTCCAAAAAGACATATTCTTTTGTCTTGCATTGTTATAGCCTTGCATTTTTCGTTTGTTTTTCGTTTGTTCAATTTTTCTAAACAAGAAACAAAAGACAAAGAAGATATTACCATACTAACTTATAACGTTAATGAATTTAGGCATAATACTTTGGAAGGCTCGGCAGTACAAAAAGATAATATAGACTCCATTCTTGCTTTTATTCATAGGACAGACCCGGATATTATTTGTTTGCAAGATTATACCTCCAACACTTCTGACAAAAAGGGAGTGCATTATAGATTAACTAAGGCTATGAAGTATAGGTATTATTATTTTTACAACAAAGAGAAAAGCAATTTTATACGCGATTGTGCCATATACTCCAAATACCATATAGCCAACGCCGGAAGTATTCTCCCCGAACACGAAAGGAATTATAGTCTTATTTACGTAGATATTCCTTATAAGGAGAAAATGTTTAGGGTGTATAACTTTCATTTGATTTCTTATAAATTGGGACCAGAGGAAAAAAGTTCTTATTCTCAAATAATGCACGGCAATATACAAGACAAAGAAGGAGGCAAAAATATATTAAAGAAATTGGTACTTGCCGATGGTCAAAAAGAAGAGCAAATCAAAGAAATACTTCCCAAAATAGAGAATAGCGAAATTCCATATATAATAACGGGAGATTTCAACTCAATTCCTTTTTCTAAGGTATATAAATTGATGACAGAAAATCTTGCTGATGCCTTTGTGCATAAGGGAAAAGGAATAGGCAGGACGTATAATGGAGTTTTTCCTGCTTATAGGATAGATTATATTTTGTATAAAAAAGAATCTTTTAGAGCAAAAAACTATTCTTCTCCAAATGTAGATTTCTCTGACCACTATCCCGTGCTAACAACATTTGCTGTGAATTAAGAAAAAATATTAGATTATGAGAATAGAACAAAGATATACTCTTGCCATAGAAGAATTAAATAAAATGTATCCAAACGCAACAACAGAATTGGAAAACGACACTCCTTTTCATCTTTTGATAGCGGTGATTCTTTCGGCTCAATGCACAGATAAAAGAGTAAATATGGTAACTCCGGCTTTGTTCAGAAGGTTTCCATTTGCCGAAGATATGGCAAAGGCAGAGGAAGAAGAAATATTTGAATACATAAAAAGCATATCCTATCCTAATAGCAAAGCAAAGTATTTGAAAAACACATCAAAACGCATTGTGGAGGTATATAATGGAGAGGTGCCAAGCGAGGTAAAAGAGTTGCAAACTCTACAAGGCGTGGGCAGAAAGACGGCTAACGTTATAGCAAGTGTGGTTTTTCATCAAGCAACTATGCCTGTGGATACTCACGTGCATAGAGTGTCAAGGAGAATAGGCTTAACCAATAGAGCAAAAACAGTCTTGCAAACCGAAGAGCAACTAATGAAACACATACCAAAGGACAAAGTTGCCCTTCTGCATCATCAACTTATATTGTTGGGCAGATATATCTGTAAGGCAAGAAAGCCAGAGTGCGAAAATTGTAGTCTAACCTCTTGTTGCAAGCATTTTGCAAGCATGGAAAGAAAAAGCAATAAAGAAAAAATCTTGTCCTAAGACCAGCCTTTGCGTCTGAAATATAGATAAAAACACATACCTACCACAAACATTCCTATTATTATATAGACAAAAGCATATGGCGAGGACATACCAGGCAAATGAACATTCATTCCATAAATACCAGAAATAAGCGTCAAAGGAAGCATAAGAGTAGAAATAAAAGTAAAGGTTTTCATTATTTCGTTGGCTCTATTGCTCTGTAAGGAATCAAAAGTTTTGGACAAACCCTCTATCAACTCTCCATAATCTTCCACAAGGTCAAACATCTTTTGATATTGATCAAGTATATTGCCCCAATACTCTTCCAT
>JAUNWC010000177.1 GCA_030540495.1 Bacteroidota bacterium | reverse complement strand
AACCTATGCTAACCTATTAGGAGCCAATGGCTCCAACCTATTACAACTTATAAAACAGGCTAAGCCTGTGGAATTTATAGATATTTTTTTACTTCGTCTATGGTTATTGTTTGCTCGCAAAGAATGGTAAGTCTCTCTACTATGTTTCTTAGTTGTCTTATGTTACCCGTATAATCAAAATCTGTAAGAAATTTCATTGCTTGCGGTTCTATAATAGATTTTTCTCTACCAGAGTCTTGTGCAATAATATCCAAAAAATAATCGCATAACAAAGGGATATCCTCTCTTCTTTCGTTTAAGGAAGGTACTTTTATTTCTATAACATTGATTCTGTGGTATAAATCCTCCCTAAAATGTCCCTTATCTATTTCTTGCCTTAGGTTTTTATTGGTAGCAGAAATTATTCTTACATTTACCAAAATTTCTTTTTCACTTCCAACAGGGAGAATTTTGTTTTCTTGTATTGCTTGCAAAACCTTGCTCTGTGTGTTCATAGACATATCGCCTATTTCGTCTAAGAAAAGAGTACCCGAGTCGGCAAGTTGAAATTTGCCTTTTTGTTTGGCTATTGCAGAGGTAAAAGAGCCTTTTTCATGACCAAATAATTCACTTTCTATCAACTCATTAGGAATGGCAGCACAATTTAATTCCACAAAAGGATTATTGTTTCTAAGACTTTTTTCGTGCAACATTTTGGCAACAAGTTCTTTTCCTGTTCCATTGCCTCCTGTTATTAATACTTTGGCATCAGTTGGAGCAACCTTATCTATCAAGGACAACATTTGCTTTACCTTAGGGGATTGACCTATAATAACGGTATTGTTGTTTGTGGTTCTTACTTTTTTGGGTGTAGGTTTCTGAATTAGCGGTATATTGGCTTTGCTTTTCTGAATTGTTTCTTTAACTATGGAGAGTATCTTATTCAAATCCAATGGTTTTTCTATATAATCAACTGCTCCATTTTTCAAACATTCCACCGCTGTGCTAATAGTTCCATGACCAGAAATCATAACTATGGGAGTGTTTGTCAATTCCTTTGCTTTGTACAAAAATTCTATTCCATCCAACTTAGGCATTTTTATATCGCAAAATATAAGGTCAAACACTCTATGCTTGATTTCTTCTAAGGCTTGTTTGCCGTCAGAGGCCTCCACCACTTCATAATCCTCAAACTCCAAAATCTCTCTTAAAGAAGACCTAATTGCCTTTTCGTCATCAATTATTAGTATGGTATTCATATTTGAAAAACTATATTACTAAAAAACTGCTAATTAAAGATTCATTTTGTTGTATGCCAACAACCAACGTATAGGCACCTCGCCTCGCATTGCCGAAAGGTAATCTTCGTGTAGGCAAGGCACAATATAATGTCTCAAATACTTATGTTTTGATTCTTGAGGACAAGGTATTTCCATCCACCACCGAGAACTTTTCTTGCTCTGATAAAAAACCATATCAACGTTTTCTTGCTCGGTTTGGACGTAAAATTTATAATAGTTTTCTTTGTCTTTATAAGGAAAATCTTTTTTTCTCCACAAATATCCTTCTATAAAATAATAGATAGAATGAGCCAAAAGTTGAGCAGAACGTTCTCCTATATCTTTTATAGGGTTTAGCCCAGTAAGACAAAGCGAGGTTAGTTTGTCGCTCATACCTGCATAATTGACTATTTTGCAAAATTCCTCTCCATAAAGCCCGTGTGGAGAAAAAGAAGCGGGAGAGTCCGAAGCCCTTATTGCGTCTATATCTACCAATAACATATCCACATCTCTAACCAATGGCTCCACTGCCTCCAACTTGTTTTGTACGGCTCCCAAGCGTTTGTATTCAAATCTTAGATTGTCCATTAGTTCTAAGGCTTTTTTATCTACAAAATAAGATTGGTAAGCAATATGAGTGTAGTCAAATAAGTAGTTAGGCTCGTTGCAAAGAAGTTTGTGTACGAAATTTTTATCCGATATTTTTTCTTGCTCGTCTATAAGGTCAAAAGAAGAATCAACATTCATCAGATTGATTATTTGAGCAACATTGACGTAAGCCTGATAAACACCTATGGCAACATCGTTGCTTCCTCCCAAAACAATGGGAATAATGCCATGTTGCAACAATTCTCCAACCACCTCACCAATAGCAAAATAAGTATCCTCTACCTTTTGTCCAAGACGTATGTTGCCTATATCTATTATTTTGATATTTTCATCCTGAGGCATAAGAGAATAAAAACAAAAGCGTATTCTATCGGGAGCGAACCCACATCCCTGATTATCCACGCTTGCCCTATCTTCTCCTACTCCAAGTATTGCCATATCTATGCTATTATCTATCTTAGGAAAACTTTTGCCCTCCAAATACATATCTATCTTATCTCCCCAAGTCTCAAACCTATCCACATCCAACATAAAACCAACTCTTTCCAAATCTATCGGAGTAAGGTATTTTGTAATATCTGTCATATTTTTTCTCCTTATGTCTTTATTTCTTAAATTTGTAAAACCACCACCAAAAAAAGAATAACTTCTTATTCCACTCTTTCTATTTCGGCTCCTATCTTGTTTAATCTTGTATCTATGTTTTGATAACCTCTGTCTATTTGTTCAATGTTGTCTATTACGCTTATTCCCTCGGCACTCATGGCGGCTATCAAAAGAGCCACTCCCGCTCTTATATCAGGCGAAGACATACGTATGGCTCTAAGGTTATATTTTCTTTCATTGCCTATGACTGTTGCTCTGTGAGGGTCGCACAATATAATTTTTGCTCCCATATCTATTAGTTTATCAACAAAGAAAAGACGGCTTTCAAACATCTTTTGGTGTATCAATACACTGCCCTTTGCCAAAGTGGAACAAGCAAGAGCAATACTGATAAGGTCGGGCGTAAATCCCGGCCAAGGAGCGTCTGATATAGTCATTATGGAGCCATCCATAAATTTTTCTATTTCATAAGACTCTTGAGAGGGAATAATCATATCATCCTCCTCTTTTTCTATTCTAATGCCCAAACGTCTAAATACCTCTGGAATGATTCCCAAGTGTTGCCAAGAAACATTGTTTAATCTAATATTGCTTCTTGTCATGGCTGCCAAACCTATAAAACTTCCCACCTCTATCATATCTGGCAAAAGAGTATGCTCGGTGCCTTTTAATTCGCTAACCCCTTCTATGGTCAAAAGATTGCTACCCACTCCGCTTATTTTTGCTCCCATATTGTTTAGCATAGTGCATAACTGATAGAGGTATGGCTCACAAGCAGCATTGAAAATTTGAGTAACCCCTGAGGCAAAAACACTTGCCATTATAATATTAGCCGTGCCGGTAATAGAGGCTTCGTCCAAAAGCATATAAACTCCTTTTAGACTTTTGCCTTCCACATCGTATGACATGGTTTCAAAATTATAGGATATTCTTGCACCAAGTTTTTCAAAACTATTAAAATGAGTATCCAAACGTCTTCTGCCTATTTTGTCTCCTCCTGGTGTGGGAATATGTGCCTTTGAGAACCTTGCCAACATAGGTCCAACCAACATCACACTGCCTCTTAATCTTGTGGATTTTGCTCTATACTCTTCGGTATAAATTTTGTCTATATCTATATCGTCACACAAAAAACTATACGTATCCTCGTTTTCTTTTCTTACTTTACAACCAATAAAAGACATTAGGTCTATAAGATTATTTACATCTCTAATGTTTGGAATATTGTGTATGGTAACTTTTTCCTTTGTTAATAATGTAGCACAAATAACTTGTAGAGCCTCGTTTTTTGCTCCTTGTACTTGCAATTCTCCGCTCAAATGTTTTCCACCTGTAATGATAAATGAAGACATGGGATATCGTTTTTTGGCTGTCTTTGTAGTGTTTCTCTTCTTTTATAGAAAACTACTCAATAGACAAGCATAGATTTATTTCTTATTCTTTTTGGCTGATTTATTATTTGCCTTATTAGTTGTTTTGCTACTTGCTTTTTTCAATCCTCCCAAGAGTTCTTTATTTGATTTGAATTGAAAATCCTCAGGCAATATTATTCTGCCATTGGATAATCTTTCCAAGTTATTTCTCAATACGTGTTCATCACAAGTATTGATATTGTATTGCAAATAAAGTTTTTTCATTGTTTGAGCCAAATCATAGACAAACTCTTGCCTTTGCTCACATTCTGGCATTTGAGCAACTTTTCTAACCAAAGTTTCAAGAAAAAGACCATAGGTTTTGTAGGTTATCTTGCTATTCTTATATCTCAAAGGCAAAGGCTTTTCGTCTTTCTGCTCCCTTGTAGGTTTGTCGTAAGGAGAATCTACATCCAATTGATAATCGGATATAATAAAAAGATGGTCCCAAAGTTTTTGT
>JAUNWC010000176.1 GCA_030540495.1 Bacteroidota bacterium | reverse complement strand
TCTCAACCTATGCTAACTTATAACAAACTATTCTAACCTATCTTAACTTATAAAAATTCTATGTTTGTCAAAAAAAGAAGTAATTTTGCAAAAGAAGTAAAACAATAAACTTTTATAGTTATGAAAAGATTGGTTTTGTTTGGCACTTTGTTGCTATGGTTTGTCCTTTCGTTTGGACAAAAGGAAATAAAAAGTAATATGGACAAGGTTACTATATATCCTTATAAAGCCTTGATAGAAAAGAGTGTAAAGGTAAATTTGCAGAAAGGAGAAAATAAATTTATCATTACCAACAATGCTACTAATATATCTTTGGAAAGTGTGCATTTTTCTTCTTCTGATAATTGGTTTATAACTTCGGTAAATACTCAAATTCAAACTTTGCCTGAAAAGGAGGCAGCAAAAAAATCCTTGCCTCAAAACATTTATCAACAATACTTGGTTTTGAAAGATAAACTTGACAAGATAGAATTTCAAATAACAGATAATGAATCCTATATCAAAAACCTAAATACTCAAAAAACGGCTCTTAGCAACCTAAAAGCCATCAAAAATCCTGCTGAGATAGATAGTGTATCGGTTTTGAAATCTCAGTTTTCTTTTCAAAGAGAGGAAGCCAAAAATATTAATGAATTGTTATCTAAGGCTATTACAAAAAAAGAAGAACTGAATTATCAAAAAAATACAACCACAAGAGAAATAGAAAGTTTGATAAAAAAATATGTGGGAGGCAAAAAGATACTTACTAAGGACAATTATATTTTGGTTAGTGTGTATGCAAACAAAGATACGCAGGACGAGGTTTTGAGATATTCTTATAATGTGTATGGAGTACAAAGTATTTATAGTTATGATGTTATGTTGGAGGAGGAGAGAAATTCTGCTGTTTTTTATCTAAACAATACTATAAGCCAAAACACAGGTGAGAATTGGAAGGATTGTGAAATAGTTTTTTCTACCTCAGAGGGCGAATATGCGGGATATGATGAAGAGTTGCCTCCTTATTATTTAGATTTTGTGGATACAAAACCGACTAACAATTCTCGCCTTATGCAAAATGTTGTCTTGTCCGTTAAGTCAAGTGGTTCAAAGCAAGAGGAAAGTGCTATGGAAGTGGCAGACCTTAGCATTTATTCTTCTCAAAGTTCTATGCAAGATTTGACTCTAAATAGAGAATATTCCCTTGCTACCAAACAAAATATTGCTACCAATGAAGAGGCTTTGACCATACCTTTGTATAACGAAAAAACAAGGGCAGAATTTTCTCGTTTTGCCACTCCAAAAAATGCAGAAAAGGTTTTCTATACCGCACTTTTGCCTGAATGGGAAGATTTGGGATTGTTAGATACGGAATGCGATATTTATCTTAACAATAGATTTGTTTCCAATTACTTTATAAACACAATAGGCACGGGAGATACCATGCGTTTTGCCATAGGGGAGGACAAAAATATTAGAGTTACAAGAAAGATGAGAAGAGAAACACCATCATCTTCTGGTTTTCTATCCAAGAGCATAGAAGAAAAGGCTCAAATAACCATAACAATAAAAAATACTAAGAACGAAAATATAGAACTTTCTTTAAAAGACCAAATACCTATTTCCTCAAACAGCGAAATAAAAATATCAAATATTTTGTTGGATGGAGGAGCGTTAGATAACAATACGGGCGAGGTGCGTTGGAATATAAGCCTTGAGCCTAAGCAAGAAAGAAAGATAACTTTTTCTTATATGGTTACTTATCCAAAAGGACAGAAAATAATACTGAACTAAGAGAAGAAAAAGAGAAAGCATCTATATGAATAACAAAGTAAAAGGCTATTTATCGGGAATAGTGGCTGCCATTGCTTATGGCACAAATCCTTTGGGAGCATTGTTTCTTTATAGGGAAGGGTATAATGCAACAAGTGTTATATTTTTTAGATTTGTGTTTGCGGTTTTGATTTTGGGAATAATTTTGATAGCACAGAAAGAGAGTTTTCGCCTTTCCAAATTTGAGTTCAAAGTACTTGGCTCTTTGGGAGTTATTTTTGCTGCTTCGGCTCTAACGCTTTATTCTTCGTTTAATTTTATGGACTCGGGAATAGCCTCCACTATACTTTTTACCTATCCTATCTTTGTTGCCATAATAATGTCGGTTTGTTTCAAAGAACGTATGTCTTTTATAAGTGTTTTTGCCATAGTGGTAAGTTTTTTTGGAATATCTTTGCTTTACAAAGGCGAGGGAGGAGTAAGTCTATCCACCATAGGAATTATTCTTGTATTGATTTCTTCTCTGACCTATTCTATTTATATAGTTTTGGTCAATAGGGCAAAGATAGAGATGAATCCTTTTAAAATGACGTTCTACATTATGGCTATTGCTGGTTTGTGTATTTTTGTTTATTCACTTTTTGGCAAAGAAAATCATATTATAGCAATAAATAGTTTTTATTCTTTGTGGTGGTTTGTCTTTCTTGGAGTTGTACCTACTATAATAGCCATGACTTTTCTTAATATTGCCATTCCCAAAATTGGTTCTGTGCCAACTGCTATTATGGGTGCTTTGGAGCCAGCAACAGCAGTGATTATAAGTGTAGTGGTTTTTGATGGAATAATGTCAGCAAGATTATTGACGGGTATTTTTCTTATTTTGATAGCCGTAACGCTGATAACTTTGAAAGATTTGCCCATATTCCACAAAAAAACTTAAAAAAAATATACAACATAAATAAAAATTACTACTTTTGCAAGCAAGGAACTTGTAAGGAAATAAAGCAGGTTGTTCTTTATAAGTTTTTATTATGGTCAAAAAAAATAAGAACCTGCTAAAATAAAATAAAAGAAAAATGAAAAAATTATTTATTTGTATGTTTGCCTTGTTTGGTATGGTGGGCTTGTCTTTTGCAGATAAGTACGAATTGGATAACACTGCCATAGACAACGCTTTTAATCAAGCAACGGCTTTGAGTTTTGACAATATGGATTTGTCGGCTATTAACGGTTTGGATTTGAATTTAGACCTTAACTCTCAACTTACCATGACTGCCGGTGGTGGCAAAAATTGGGGAGTGGCTGCTTTGTTGGACTTCTTTCTTGGAGGTATAGGCATTCATAGAATGTATTTGGGTAGTTCCAATTTAATGTGGTTGTATTATGGTATAACCTGCTGTGGTATTTTCGGTATAGTTCCTTTGGTAGATTTTATTGTTATAGTAGTAGATGGTATTGATGGCAATATAGGAAAATACTGTGGCAACTCTTCTTACTTTATGTGGTTGTAGAAAAGAATACTAATCATAAAAACAAAAACACGAAATGAAAACCATGAGAAAAATATTCTTGTTTCTTTTCGTGTTTTTGTTTTTTTGTGTGGCAAGAGGACAGAACAAAATACAAGCCGACGTTACTATACAACAACTTATAAACAAGAAAGTTCTTACTATAAACAAGCAAATTTTTTATCAAACCAATGGCAAGTTGGTAACTCGTATTTTGGAGCCAGAGGAAATATTTACCATTACCAATGCTTTGGGAGAAGTGTCTTGTTATATGCCAAAAGAAAATACGGCCTGGACGACAGTTGCTCCTTCGCAAAGTAGCAAAAATGAGATTTTGGCTATATTTTCCTCCAATAGTAGATATGATTTGGGTTTATCGGATTTGGGCTTTGTTCTTGAAAGTCAAAAAAAAGACTCCACTCGTATAGTAAAAACCTATATTCCAAAAACCAAGCACAAAGAAATATCAAAAATAATTATGGTTTATCAGGACGATAAACCCATATATTGTGGTTATTACAACAAAGAGAATAGGGAGAACAAAAAAATATACTATCAAAATTATTTATCTCTACCCAAATTCTTTTTGCCTCAGAATATAACAGAAATAAGCATAACCAATAATAATGACACCATAATTCGCCGTCAAATATTTTCTAATATAAAATACGACAAAGAGGCGGGGAGTGAATATTTTAATTTTCAAATACCTGAGTCGGCTACCAAAACAGAAGGAATAAAATTAGAATAATTATGATGAAAAAAAGTTTGCCTTTATTTCTTTTTCTTCTCTTGTTTGGTGTTTTCTGTTCATTTGCTCAAACAAAGGAGGATATTTCTCTTTTAAGGGAACATAACTTTGAAAACCAAGATTTTAAATCTCGTGAGGTTACCTATGGTTTTGGCAAAAAGAATAGCAAAAGTCCTGTGTATCATTTGCTTTCTTCTTCTATGTTTGTTTATCAAAAATGCTTAACCTCCATTGTTTCTCGCTCTTGTGCCTTTGTGCCTTCTTGCTCTGCTTATAGTCAAGCCTTGATAAAAGAATATGGCTTGTTAAAGGGAGTTA
The DNA here is from genome assembly GCA_030540495.1 of Bacteroidota bacterium. Taxonomy (GTDB): domain Bacteria; phylum Bacteroidota; class Bacteroidia; order Bacteroidales; family P3; genus Scybalousia_A. The sequence goes on along the minus strand of JAUNWC010000176.1, from coordinate 27 downwards.
TATGTACAACAGATAGGCTTATGCGTT
>JAUNWC010000175.1:2867-4364 GCA_030540495.1 Bacteroidota bacterium | reverse complement strand
GGAGGGCAAAGCCACAGGCACAGCCTGTTTTATTGGGCAAAGCCATTACTTTTTGTTATACGCTTATGCGTCTCCTATAAGGAGGCTCTGCCTCCAACCTATAACAACCTATCCCAACCTATAAAAAATCTAAGCCTCCAATTTATAGAAACCTTTTTTTGATTTTTGTTGCAAGTTATCAAAAAAAACGAGTAATTTTGCCTTTGTAATATTTTTGCTATTAAGAGCAAAAACAAAAAAAAGTATTTATAAACATAAAAATATATTTAGAATTATGAAGAGATTAGAAGGAAAAGTTGCCGTTATTACGGGTGGAACTTCTGGTATAGGAAAAGCAACTGCAATACGTTTTGCCCAAGAGGGAGCAGATGTTGTTGTATGGGCAAGAAATCCTCAAAAGGGTAATGATTTTGTAGAAGATGTAAAGAAATTAGGTTACACCATTACTTTTATGCCTGTGGATGTTAGCAATTTCAAAAACGTTGAAGAGGCTGCCAATAAGGTAAAAGAACTTAAAGGGGGGTGCGATATTTTGATTAACGATGCGGGTATTACCAACGACTCCACTTTGAAAAAAATGACTCCTGAGATTTGGCAAAGTGTTATAGACATCAATTTAACAGGAACTTTTAACTGCATTAAATGTATTTCTCCTATGATGTTGGACAAAGGTTGGGGACGTATAGTTAATGTTTCTTCTGTTGTAGGTCTTTATGGCAATTTTGGTCAAACAAATTACGTTGCAACCAAAGCAGGTATTATTGGAATGACAAAAACTTTGGGCAGAGAATTAGGCAGAAAAGGTATTACTGTTAATGCTGTGGCTCCGGGATTTATTGCCACTGATATGGTTGCCAAAATGCCTAAGGAAGTTCTAGACGGAATGGTTGCCAAAGTGCCTGTTGGTAGATTGGGAACACCTGAGGATATTGCCGCAATGTTTGTTTTTCTTGCAAGCGAGGAAGCCTCATACGTCAATGGAGCAACACTATCTGTTGATGGTGGTATGACTGTATAGAAAAATAATTTTATCATATTTCATTTGTTTCAGACTCCTAACTTGCTTTAAGGAGTCTGTTTTGTTATAAAAAAAAGTATCTTTGCAAAAAATTATAAACTACTACGAAGAAATGAAAAATTTATTTACTACTATCAACATAACGCCCTCTACTATTAAAATAAACCATAAGCAAAATATACTTATGATAGGTTCTTGCTTTGTAGAAGAAATTGGCAAAAAGTTTGGTACAATGGGCTTTTCTACTCTTATCAATCCTTTTGGTATTTTATACAACCCTTTGTCCATAGCAGAGTGCTTGAAAAGAATAGCAAAGAAAGAGTTTTTTGAAACTAAGGATTTGATTTACAACAATGAATATTATTATTTGTTTGCCACACATGGCGATTATAGACACAAAGAGAAAGAAAATCTTTTAAGCATAATAAACAATGAAATAGAAGAGGCTCACTCTTTTTTAGCAAAAACCGACCATATTT
>JAUNWC010000175.1:0-2857 GCA_030540495.1 Bacteroidota bacterium | reverse complement strand
ACGGCTCTTACTTATTGGTATAAACCTTTTGATAGGCTTATGGGTAATTGTCACAAGATAGATAACAAATTGATAGAACGGCGTTTAATTTCCTATTTGGATATAGCAAACAAGTTCTATGAAACAATAAGGGAGGTAAGAAAAATATTTAACAAACAACACAACATAGTTTTTACTGTTTCACCCATAAGACATTGGCGAGAAGGATACAGGGATAATCTTGTTTCCAAATCACATTTGCATCTTGCCATAGAGGAAATGAGAAAAAAGGATGAAAACTTAGGCTATTTCCCTTCATACGAGTTGGTTATGGATACGCTTAGAGATTATAGATTTTATGCAGAGGATATGCTACACATCAATTCCACAGCAGTGGATTATATTTGGCAACAATTCTCAAACACCTATTTTACTCCAAATACTATGGAGTTGAACAAGCAGTTTTTTAGACTTTGGACTATGAAAAATCACCGACCTTTGAACCCCGACACACTTCAATACAAAATGCACTTGGAAAAGATAAAGACAGAGATAGACAGGCTTCAAGTACTCACTGCCCTACCATTATCCTAATTATTTGCCTATGCAGAAGTTGGAGAAAATGTTTTGCAATATATCTTCGTTGCAAACCTCTCCTGTTATTTGTCCCAAATAATTGATAGCCATACGAATATTTTCTGCTACAAGGTCGGAGGAAAGCATATTATTTACTCCCTCTTGGCTTAAATTTATCTCCTCTAACGCTCTTTGCATCACAGAGTAATGTCGGGCGTTGGTTAGGAATAGAGACTTTGTAAAATCTTGTTGTGGAGTTATTTCCTCTATTTTTTTTAGCAAAATATCTATTCCCAAATTCTCCTTCGCAGAAATAATTATATATTCCTCTTGCTTTAATTTAACTATTTCTTGCTCGGTTATTTTTGAGGTATCTATCTTATTTAAGACTCTTAATATTGCTTTGTTTTCTATATTTATTCCTTTTAAGAGTTCTTTTTCTTGCTCTTGCCAAAGATTTTTTTTGTCGTTCAAATCCAAAAGCAAAATAACAATCATAGCCTTATCTATTGCCAAAAAAGAACGCTCTATACCTTTTCTTTCTATGGTATTCTCGCTTTCTCTTATACCGGCAGTATCTATGAAACGATATTCCAAATCGTTTATCATCAATCTTTCCTCTATGGTATCTCTTGTTGTACCCTCTATATCGGAAACTATGGCACGCTCTTCGTTTAATATGGCATTAAGCAAAGTACTCTTGCCACTATTGGGTTTGCCAACTATGGCTATGGGTATTCCATTTTTGAAAGCATTGCCTTGTTCAAAGGAATTTAATAGGGTTTGCAATGTGTGTTTGGCTGTATCTAACTCTTTGAGCAACTGTTCTCTATCTACAAAAATTTCATGTTCTTCAGAAAAGTCTATTTCCAACTCCAACAAAGAGGCTATATGAAGAAACTTCTCTCTAAGGGAATGCAACATATCGTTATATCCACCTCTTAATTGATTGAGAGCCAAATCTAAGGAGGCTTTGTTTTTTGAAGCAATGATATCCGCAATTGCTTCGGCTTGAGAGAGATTGATTTTGCCATTAAGAAAAGCCCTTTGAGAAAATTCTCCTCTTTCCGATAGTCTTGCCCCGTTTTTCAAAAGGAGGTTGATTATGGTTTTGCTTATAAAAGGGCTACCATGGTGGGTTATTTCCACAAGATTTTCTCCCGTAAAAGAATGTGGAGCCTTATATACACAAACCACAACTTCGTCAATCAAATGTTGATTGTCAAATATTTGACCAAAATAAGTATGATTTGCTTTAGCCTCCAACAGCGAAGAAACCTTTTGACTCTTTGGCAAAAAAACTTTGGCAACTATCTCTATAGCCTTTTCTCCACTCAAACGCACTATGCCAAGTGCAGAGGCAATAGTGCTATTGGTAGCAGGAGCAATTATGGTATCTTGTTGATTTATTAACATTTATATCCTATTTTTATTTGACAAAAAATAAAGACATTTACAAAAAAATTAATTTACTGCTTTTATAAATGCACGTCTTCTTATTGCTATTTTGCTATCGTATTTTGTCCAAACTTGTGAGGCTTGATTGGTTTCCAACTGAGGGTTGGCTATGGCTGTTTTGCAACCAAGTTTTATATAATTCTCGTTCATTTTGGAGTAATATATGGAATGCACTCCCTTGTTTTGCCACTCAGGAGATACGCCATTAAGATACAAATCTATGTATTCAAAATTGTGTAAAGCCCTTAGTAAATAATACCAGCCAAAAGGGAACAATCTGCCATTGCATTTTTGTAAAGCCTTGGAAAGTGTTGGCATACTTATACCAAAGGCTACTACTTCATCTTTCTCATCTACTACTATGCAAATCAACCTCTTATCCACAAAAGGCAGATATTGTTTTATATAAAATTCTATCATTTTATCTGTTAGTGGAACATAGCCATATAGACCCGAAAATGCTTTGTTTAGAGTAGAAAATAATTTGTATCCATAGCGTTTGGCAAGTTGTTTTTTGGATATTTCAGGCACTATTTTTAAATGGTATTTTTGAGCAATTAGGTCGTTTATTCTTGAAATTTTTTCGGGTACAGGTTGATTTGCTGGTATTTCATACTGCACCCAATCTACTTCTTTCTTAAAATTTAATTTTTCTAAATGTTTTGGGTAATAAGCAGGGTTATACAAAGCAGCCATAGGACAAAGAGTATCAAACCCCTCTATCATCATTCCCTCCTTGTCCATATCAGTAAAACCCATAGGTCCAACAATTTTTTCCAATCCTTGAGCCTTTGCATACTCAGAAAGTTTATCAAACAAGGCTTGTGTTATTCTTTCTTCGTCA
>JAUNWC010000174.1 GCA_030540495.1 Bacteroidota bacterium | reverse complement strand
GCAAAAATTTTTTTTCTAACTAATTGATTCTCAGTAAACGGATTTTTTGTTTTTTGGTAGTTTTTTATAGGTTATTTTAGGTTAGCATAGGTTGTAATAGGTTAGCATAGGAGGGCAAAGCCACTACACATCGTAATACGCTTAAGCGTATCATAAAACAGCCTGTGGCTGCGCATAAGCGTACGACAAAATGTAGTGGCTTACTCCTCCTATAATAACCTATCTCAACCTATGCTAACCTAAAAAAGGAGGCTAAAGCCTCCAACCTATAATAACTTATGCTAACCTATAAAAACCTACCAACCGGCTCTGCCTTAATAGGTCTGCCTCAAGCAGCGGCTTTGCCCAATAAAAACACCCTGTGGGTGCAGTCTGTGACTGTACTTTTATTTTTCTAATAATTGATTATAATAGTTTAGCATTGTTTTGCCTATGTAGTTGGTGTCGTATTTTTCTTGTATAAGTTTAAAGGCATTGTCGCCTAATTGTTTGCAATATTCTGGGTTGGAGTCCAAAAGTTTTATGGCTTTTACAAATTCTTCTGGTGTGTTGGCTATAAGAATATTTTTGCCATTTTCATACATTATACCCTCGGCTGCTATGGAGGTGGCTACAATAGGTTTGCCTATGCTCATAGCCTCCAATATTTTTATTCTTATACCGCTACCCGACAACAACGGAACAATCATAATATTTTTGCTACTCATAAACAATATGCTGTCATCCACCTCTCCAACAACATTTACATTTTCCCAATTGCCATTTCTTAACCAAGCGGGCATATTTCTTCCTGCCAAAAAAGTTTTTATCTCTGGCATGGTTTCGTGTATTTTGTCCCATATTTCAGAAAGAAACCAACGTATTCCTTGCTCGTTAGGAAACCAATCCATACTTCCTATATGAAAAAGAGTATGGTTTTGTGCAGTAACATCGGGCAAACGTTCCACATTGTCAAAGCCTATTGGTACACCTTTGCAAAGACGTTTGCATCCGTTGGCTATAAAATAAGAGGCATCCACATCGGTGGTAGGAAAAACAGCATCAAAATCATTGATATGTTCCAATTCATAAACTTTTAGATTAAGGGCTGTGTTTTTCAAATACCATTTCTTAAATATATTCAATTGTTTGCTTTTTACTATCCTTTGCCAAATAAGATGCTCTACATTAGGACAATGAAAAGTTATTTTTGCCTTAGAATACTTTCTTATCAAAGGTATATAAGGAGCCATCATCATACTCTCTATTTGAACTATATCAAACTTTTCTGCCCTTAGAGTTTTTACCAAAAGTTTTTTCATTTCATCTGTTACAAATCGCTTGATAACGTAACTTTGTCCCAAAAATACACAAAGCAAAGCATCAAAAACCTTTGGAGTAAGATTGGTATAAACTCCTTCTATTCTTGTTTTTTCCAAATAGTTGCTTGGCATAAGTTCCCTTTGAAAAGGGTGCTTGTCGGAATAAAGAGTAAGTATCTTTAATTCGCAACCATTATTCATAAGACCCTCTCCTATGGAGTACATTCCTATTGTGCCTCCATCCACTACGGGATAAGGTGGTTTGTAACACAATTGAAGTATTTTTATGTTTTTATCTGACATTTTTGTTCTTTTTTTTGTTGAAAAGAGTGCTAATTTTTCTTTTCCACTCCTCAGTGCTAAGTATTTTGACATCAGAAGTGGCTTTGATGGTAAGGAATATTCCTATAGGCAAAAACACTATGGAGGACATCCACATACCAAACCAAGGAGCAAGAGTATTGCTACGAGCCAACATATTGCCCATTTCTCCCATAACGTAATACAAAATAAATGCTATAACAGAAACAACTATTGGCATACCCAAACCTCCTTTTTTGATTATTGCTCCCAAAGGAGCTCCTATGAAAAACAATATAAGACAAGCCAAGGAAAGGGCAAATTTTCTGTGGTATTCTATTTTGTGTCGGTTGAGATATTCTAAGTCGTCCTTATAGTTTTCTTGTAGGTTTTGATAATGTATTTTAAGGTTGTCAAGTTTGGCATAAGCATAAGTATCCACAGCGTTTTTTTTCTCTGCGTTTAGTTGTTTATAATCGGTATAGAAATTGCGATTAGGCAAAGGAGTTTTTTCTTGCTCTGTGGTATAGAAATCTCTTTGCAAAACCCTTAGTGTAAATTCTTTGTATTTCTTTATGGCTACTTCCAAACTGTCTATGCTGTGCGATAGTCTTGCTATGTTCATTACCTTATAGGAGTTTTTGTATCTATTGGAGTCTGCCTCTTGCAAAGAAAAGTTGCTAACATCAAACCTTAGCACCTCCTTTTTAAATTTTATGCGAGTAAGAGGACGCTTTATCATATTTTCTCCATCCATCTGTTCGCTAAAATTTTCTCCGTTATAGAGTTCAAAAATAAGAGTGTTGCCGTTGTCCGCTGTTTTCATTGCACCACTATCGGCTTTGGTTACAGAGCCAGAGCCTGAATTATCGCTATGGTCATAAATGATAATATCTTTCATAGCGTTGGTCTTCTTGTCCTTTGCTCCTATTCTTATAACGTATGAATCTATTTCGTAATAAAATTCATTTGGTCTAATGTTTATGGCTGGTTTTTTTGACTTCATTTCATAAATCATAAGTCGGAGTTCTTCCTCAGCCTTAGGCATAACATTGTTGGAAAAGAAAAAGGCAACAACAGACATAAACAAAGAAAAAATTATTAGCGGAGCAAGTAATCTCCAAAGAGAAATTCCTGCCGCTTTGATAGCCACAAGTTCGTATTTTTCTCCCAAATTGCCCATAGTCATAATGGAGGCTAAAAGAATAGCCAAAGGCAAAGCCATAGGCACAATGGTTGCTGAGGCATAAGCGAGCATTTTGAGAATAAACAAAGTATCCAAGCCCTTGCCTATAAGAGACTCCATTTTTTGCCAAAGAAATTGGAGAATAAGAACAAACATTGCTATGGAAAAAGTAAGCAACATTAACTCAAGGTAGGACTTTAATATAAATTTATCTAATTTTTTCAATTGAAAAATAAGTTATTTATGAAATGCAAAATTATAAAATTTAAGCAAAAAATACAAGTATATGATATGGTTAAAGAAAAAACTACTCTGTTTTTTTGAAAAATATAGTATCGGCAACAACTATCATAAAACTTGAAAGCAAAGTACTAAGCACACATCTAAGAAGTGTTTGACCTATTTCTGCAAAGGAAAATACTCCTAAAAGAAAGCAAAGCAAGTGGTGAATAAAAACAGTAGTAAGAGTAAAGAAAATAAAATTAGCAAAACCTATACGAGCCATAGTAAAACGAACGTTACTTGTATCTATATTGCCCGAAAAAGTATTCAACAAAACAGGACGAACAAAGCCCACAAAAGTACAAGCAAAGGCGTGTATGCCTGTTTGCCCTGAAAAAACATCTATACTCATACCCAAGACAAAGGAACTCAAAAGAACTATCCATTTTGCAGTATCGTAGGGCAGAAGCATAATAAACCAAACATAAATCATAGGAGTGGCAAATCCCCAGAAACTAATGTTGTCAAGTACAAAAACTTGCAACAAAACCAATACTATAAACTGTATAACGGAGATAAGTATATCTTTTATCATCTTAGATTTTGTTGTGAATTGTTAGTTGATGTGTCTATATTTCGCATAAGTCTGTCTTGTTCTATCTTAAAGAAATTCTTTATAACATAGACGTATTCCAATTTGTTGTAATCAGTAAAAAATTTTAAGTCTATGTTATAAAAACCTGTGCCTTTGTCTTTTTCCATCTTTACCACTTTGCCCACGGGAATACCCTCAGGGAAATTACGCGAGAAGCCACTTGTAACTATGGTATCTCCTTTTTTTACCACTATGGACGAAGGCATATCTATTACTTGTCCAATAGCATAGTGTTTGCCCGACCAAACAAGCGTACCTGTGGTCTTTGTTCTTTCGTTTCTAACGTTTAGTTTGCTATCTTGATGCAAAACACTCATAACCAAAGAAAAATTTTCCGTTGTTTTAACCACAACTCCCACAACTCCATTTGGAGCAATAACTCCCATATCTGTTTCTATACCTGAGGAGTAACCTTTGTTAAGCATAAAAAAGTTATTGCGTTTGTTTACTGTTTTGGAAATAACTCTTGCTTCTATAAAGGAGTACATTTGCTTATAAACAGTGTCCTTTTTCTCATGTACGGTATTTACTATTTTAACGTACGAAGACTCTACCATAGAGCGAAGTCTTAGATTTTCTTTAACTAAGTCTTCGTTTTTGGTTTTCAAGTAAAAATAAGAGTCTATATCGTCCAAAGAATTATAAACATAACCTGAAATATTGTTTGCTATGGTGGTTATATAACTGCCTTGTCTAAAAGAATTGCA
>JAUNWC010000173.1 GCA_030540495.1 Bacteroidota bacterium | reverse complement strand
GCAAAGCCACAGGCACAGCCTGTCTTATAGGGCAAAGCCATTACCTGTTTATTATATGCTTATGCGTCTCCTTATAACCTATGCTAACCTATAATAACCTATCCCAACCTATAAAACAGCCTTAGGCTGTAACCTACGATAACTTATTGCAACCTCCTCCAACCTATAAGAACCTATTAAAAAAGACTAAAATATTGTTCTTTTTCTACTTGTCAATATAATTTTAGTACAAAAATATGAGGTAAATGTTCCTTTGTGTGCAAAAAAAATGTATTTTTGCAAGTAGAAAAAAGGGAACTATTTTAATACAAAAATGAATAATAATACGCAACAAATATCTCTATCTCAACAGATAACTCCAAAGTTTATTAGTTTGGAAAAAATCGTTGCCTCTAAGAATAAAACACTTTATAGACTAATGCCAAAATTTGTGTTTTCTTGGCTAAAAAAACTCATACACTTAGATGAAATCAATCGTATTATTTATGAACACAGAGACAAACAAGGAGTGGATTTTGCAAATGCGGTTTTAGACGAATTGCAGATAAAATTGGAGATAATAAACCCTCAAAACATTCCCATAAATGGCAGAGAACTTGTGGTAGCCAATCACCCAATAGGGAGCATAGATGGGATGGCTCTCATAAGCGTTATAGGGCAGAAAAGAAAAGATATTCTCTTTCCAGTAAATGATATACTTTGTCAATTGCCGGGACTAAAAGGAATATTTGTTCCTATTAACAAATATGGCAAAAATAATGCTAATCATAATACTCTTAACGAGGCTTTTGGAGGCAATAGTATAATGATGTTTTTTCCTGCCGGTACAGAGAGTAAAATCATAGGTGGAAAGTTGCAAGACTTCGCTTGGAAAAAATCCTTTGTACAACAGGCTCAAATCTATCAAAGAGACATAATTCCAGTGTATATAGAGGGCAGGAATTCCAAAGGCTTTTATCGTTTGTATAAGATAAGAAAGTTTTTTGGAGTGAAATTTGACTTGGAAATGATACTTTTGCCTCGGGAAATGTTTGCACAAAAGGGCAAAACCATAACACTTACTTTTGGCAAAAGTATTCCTATTGCTCAGATAAGCAAAGAAAAACATCATGCAAAGATTTGGGCAGAGAGGATAAGAAATTTTATTTATGAATTGAAAGAAAACAAAGACGCTGTTTTCTCTGCCACAGAATAAAAAAAGAAAGGAAGAAGGCTATGATAAAAACAATGGATACCTCATACGTAATACCTCCGGTGGATAAAAACCTTATAAAAGAAGAACTTACAAAGGATATATTTTTTCGCAATACCAACTTTGGCAATAGAGAAATATATATAACCACAGCACACAAAAGCCCTAATATAATGAGAGAAATAGGGCGATTAAGAGAGATAAGTTTTGGAGCCTTAGGAGGTGGTAGTGGAACAGAGTGTGATATTGACCCATACGACCTTGCACCAGAGCCACATTGCTATAAACAACTTTTTGTTTGGGATAAAGAAGACGAAGAAATAGTGGGAGGTTATCGTTTTATAGTGGGTAAAGATGTTTTTATGCAAGCCAATGGAGAATTGCTTTCGGCTACGGCTGATTTGTTTCTTTTTTCAGAAGAGTTCAAAGAATATATTTGGCCTTATACTATGGAATTAGGACGTAGTTTTGTAAGACCAGATTATCAACCAACGGCTTCCTTACGCAAAGGTATGTATTCTTTGGATAATCTTTGGGATGGTTTGGGAGGTTTGGCTCAAACTATGGCTAAGGAGGTAAAATATTTTTTTGGCAAGGTTACTATGTACCCTTCTATGAATAAAACAGCAAGAGACTATATTCTTTATTTTTATAGAAAGCATTTTCCGGATAATGAAGGATGGGTTTGGCCAAGAGAAGAGGTGAAAATAACAACGGATTACAATGAATTGGTAAAACTTTTTTGTGGCAAGAGTTACAAAGAAGACTATCAAATATTGCTAAAAAGTGTTAGAGCATTAGATGAAAGTGTGCCTCCTTTGGTAAATGCTTATATGAATTTGTCTTCTACTATGAGAAGTTTTGGTACCTCTATAAACAAGCACTTCTCTGATGTAGAGGAGACAGGAATACTTGTTACCATAGAGGATATTTATGAAGAGAAACGCAAAAGATATATGAATCTTTAATTTTTTTCTCTTTTCCTAATACTAAAAAATATAAATACAGATGATAATAAAACAAGCAGAGTTTCAAACAAGTTCTTCAAAGATTTCTCAATGCCCACCACCAAATAGAGCAGAATTTGCTTTTATAGGCAGAAGTAATGTAGGAAAGTCTTCTCTTATAAATATGCTTACTAATAGAAAATCTTTGGCAAAAACATCTTCCACTCCTGGCAAAACTCAATTGATAAATCATTTCATCATTAATAATGATTGGTATCTTGTGGATTTGCCTGGATATGGTTATGCAAAGGTGAGCAAGAGCGAACGAGAGAAATGGCAAAAAATGATAAATAACTATCTTTTGCACAGAGAGAGCCTTTTGACTGTGTTTGTTTTAGTAGATTCTCGGCACGAGCCACAAAAAATAGACTTAGAGTTTATAAATTTCTTGGGAGAAAATGCTGTGCCTATGCAAATAATTCTTACCAAAACAGACAAACAAAGCAAAGGAAAAACTGTGGAGAACTTGCAGTTGCTTAGAAATACTTTGTTGGAAAACTGGGAAGAATGCCCTAATATTCTTCTTTCTTCGGCTCAAAATGGAGAAGGCAAAGAGGAAATACTTAGAGAAATAGAATCAATAATAAACCAATATTGGAACAATGAACAATAATCTTTTATAAACAATGAAAACAATAAAAAGTGCATTGATATCAGTCTTTGATAAAGACGGAATAGAACCTATAGTAAAAAAACTTAATAATCTTAATGTGGAAATTTATTCTACCGGAGGTACTTTTTCTTTTATAGAATCCTTAGGTATAAAATGTAAGAGTGTGGAAAGCCTTACTTCTTATCCTTCCATACTTGGCGGTAGAGTAAAAACCTTGCACCCAAAAGTTTTTGGAGGAATACTTGCCCGAAGAGATAACGATTTGGACAAAGAGCAGATGCAAGAATATGAAATCCCTGAGATTGACCTTGTAATAGTGGATTTGTATCCTTTTGAAAAAACCGTTAAAAGTGGAGCAGATGAGCAAGCCATAATAGAAAAAATAGACATAGGAGGAATTTCTCTTATACGTGCGGCAGCAAAGAATTTTAAGGACGTGGTTATAGTGCCTTCCAAAGAAAATTATGCAGAGTTTGAAGCCCTATTGAACGAAAAACAAGGGCAGACTTCTTTGGAAGATAGAAAACGCTTTGCCTCTTATGCCTTTCTTACCTCGTCTCACTATGATACTATGATATTCAAGTACTTTAACCAATTCTCAAATATAGATACCTTTGCGGAGAGTATAACCGAAAAAACCTCTCTTCGCTATGGAGAAAATCCTCATCAAAAGGGTTTCTTTTTTGGCAATATGAATGAAGTTTTTGACCAATTGCATGGCAAGGAAATTTCTTATAACAACATAGGAGATATTGATGCGGCTTGTAATCTTATAGACGATTTTGAACAGACTACTTTTGCTATAATTAAGCACAATAATGCTTGTGGTTTGGCAAGTAGAGATAGTTTAGAACAAGCCTACGTTGATGCTTTGGCAGGCGACCCGGTAAGCGCTTTTGGAGGTGTGTTTGTAACCAATAGAAAGGTGGATAAAACAACAGCCGAGCAAATGAATAAAGTATTTATGGAGGTTTGTATTGCTCCCGATTATGACAAAGAGGCGTTGGAAATACTTTGTTCCAAAAAGAATAGAATAATCCTAAAAAGAAAAGATACAAAAGCCTCTAAATATATGTTCCGCTCAGCCCTAAATGGAGTTTTGTTACAAGAAAAAGACTCTAAGGTAGAAAGAGCAGAGGAAATAATTTCTGTAACCGAAAGGCAATTTACTACTACAGAGCAAGAAGACCTTTCTTTTGCCAACATAATAGTAAAACATACTAAATCAAATGCAATAGTAATAGCAAAGAACAAGCAATTGTTAGGCTCTGGTACGGGACAAACTTCAAGGGTGGATGCTTTGAAACACGCAATAGAAAAGGCAAAAAGTTTTGGTTTTGATTTAAATGGAGCGGTTATGGCTTCGGATGCTTTTTTCCCTTTTAGCGATTGTGTAGATATAGCATACAAAGAAGGCATACAAGCCATTGTTCAACCGGGAGGTTCCATAAGAGATAAGGATAGTGTAGATTATTGTAAGGCACACAATATGGCTATGGCTATGACAGGTTTTAGGCATTTCAAACACTGATTTTTTGGGATTTGTAACTAAAATTTGTAACCAAATTTT
>JAUNWC010000172.1 GCA_030540495.1 Bacteroidota bacterium | reverse complement strand
TGTAACATTCCAGACCTAAATACCATAAAAATAAACAAGAATAGTGGAGGTTTTACTCCCGAGAATACTTCGGAGTTTGAGTCTATGAAAGACCTTATAGAAATAAAGAAAAAGGAAGATAACCATACTCTTATTTCCATAAAAGACTTTGCTCAAATAGACAAACCTTTGCAAATAATCAATCTACTAAGCAAAGACTGTAACGACAATGAAAAAATAAGCATACTCGTAGGCAAAAATGCTAAGGTTACCATATTGTATTGTGACGACACCTTGCCTACTTGCAAAGTCAATGCCTCTCATACTATGGACATAAAACTTGACTCTTATTCTCAAATGGCTTTCTACAAAATGGAGAACGTCAATAATCAAACTCACATAAACTCAGATATAATCTTTGATTTGTCCGATAACGCCTATTTGCAAACTTTTTTTCTAACTCTAAATGGAGGAAAACTTAGCAACAAATTAAGATTAAACTTCAATGATGTTCATTCAGAAGCTGATATAAATGGTTTATACCTTATGGATAAGGAGCAAAGTGCTGAAAATATCATAGAGGTACATCATTTGAAAGACAGTTGCAAAAGTACTCAACTTTTTAAAGGAATATTAGACGATGAGGCAAGGGCTAATTTTATAGGTCATATCTTGGTGGATTACTATGCTAAAAACAACGAAGCAAAACAAACCAACAATAATATATTACTAACTGACAAAGCAAGAGTAAATACCAAACCTATATTGGAGATATATAATGATGATGTTCAATGCTCACACGGAGCGACCACAGGACAATTGGATGAAAATGCTTTGTATTACCTTAAAACGCGAGGTATTTCCGAGAAACAAGCGAAAATGTTACTAATGAATGCTTTTTGTCAAAATGTTTTGTCCAAAAGCACAATCAAAGAACTAAGGGAAGGACTTTCCACTCTTATACAAAAACGATTGGAAGGAGAACTAAGTATGGAAAATCCTTTTAAAATAACATTATAGCCCTATGTCCATATATATTTTTGGAAAAACACCAGAGGACAACAAAGACAAACAATCCATACAACTCTTATTTGAGAATCTTTGCTTGGCGTACGAAGAGATTTTTGTGTGGGAGCCTTTGTTTAATTCCATAAAAAGCCTTTTACCCTCAAGTCCTAAGATAAGAACATTTGCTCACAAGTCCGACCTAAAAGATTCTAACAATATATTGCTTTCTCTTGGAGGAGATGGTACAATGTTGGATACCATAAATTTTGTTATAGGCACACAGATAGCAGTACTTGGGGTCAATCTTGGTCACTTGGGTTTTTTGACAACAGCCGGCAGAGAGGACATTTCTCACCTTGTATCCGAGATAAAGAAAAACAATTTTACCATAGAAAAAAGACCTATCTTAGAAGTAGATTATCCTTCCAACGAAGAAAAAAGACGTTTTGCAGTCAATGAGGCTTGTTTTATTTCCACCAACAGAGGCAGTGTTATAAACTTGGAAGTTTTTGTGGATGACAAATATCTATCCACCTACTCGGCAGACGGCATAATATTGGCAACTCCAACAGGAAGCACCGCTTATTCTATGGCAGCAGGAGGACCTATAATAAGTCCTCAGAGTCAATGCTTGTGCCTTACACCAATAGCGCCTCACAATCTTACTTTTCGTCCCATAATTATATCCGACAATTCTATGGTAAAGGTTCGTATTCCAAAGAACAACAACGATTGCGAAATGTTACTTGATGGATACAGCATATTCAAAGAAAACAATATGGAAGTTGTGATGAAAAAATCGCCATATTTTTGGAATCTTGTACGATTGGAAAACCAAGATTTTTTCAAAGCCATAAGAGATAAACTAATGTGGGGTACAACTCCCAAATACCTAAAAACACCACAATAAACCTTTGTCACCTTTTTCTTTATAGCAAAGAGAAATAAGGTCAAAGACAACAAAAAATACTAATTTTGCAAATAATTTTTTTCTTGTATGATGAAAGAGATAATAATAGCAACAAACAATAAGCACAAAGTAGAAGAGATACAGCAGGAGATAGGGAAAAAAATAAAAATTATTCCTCTTAAAGAATTGGGTTTCCGAGAAGATATACCAGAGACAGGCTCCACCCTAAAAGAAAATGCAAGACAAAAGGCTCGTTTTGTTTTTGAGAAATTTGGCAAAGATTGTTTTGCTGACGATACGGGTTTGGAGGTAAATGCTTTAGGAGGTCGTCCGGGAGTTTATTCTGCTCGTTATGCAGGTGAAAAATGCTCCTTTGACGACAATATAAACTTGTTATTGGAGGAAATGAATGGAAAAACCGACCGAACAGCCTGTTTCAAAACTGTTATATGTTTGATAGAAAACGGAGAAGAAAAGTATTTTGAAGGCATTTGCAAGGGCAATATTACCACAGAAAGATATGGCAACAAAGGTTTTGGTTACGACCCCGTATTTATACCCGAAGGCTATGGCGAAAGTTTTGCAGAAATGAGCGGAGAAGAAAAAAACAAAATATCCCACAGAGGCAAAGCCATAAGGCAACTTATTCAATACTTAGCAAAAAAGTAAAATAACAATGATTAGACAAGAAGAAATATCAAATCAATATATTCTTTCCACCGCTATGGCTATGGCTTCAGCGGCTCGTACTGCTCCAAAGGCAAGAGGAGTGGATAATCTAACCATAGCCATTTGCGACAAAGATGACATCGCTATTATTTCCAAACAATTGGAAAAAGATTACAAGGAATTTAATCAAGAGTTTTTGCTAAGAGATTCTCAAAACATACTAAACGCAACCTACTTACTACTTATAGCAACAAAGGTAGAAGTCTTAGGATTGGATTGTGGCTATTGCGGTTTTGCCACCTGCTTAGATAAAAACAAAGCAGGAAAGAAAATACCTTGCTTTTTTAATGCAGAAGACTTGGGGCTTTCTGTTGGCTCGGCTGTAAGTGTTGCTATGGAAAGAAGAGTAGATAACAGAATAATGTTCTCGGCAGGAAGAGCCGCCCTAAGAGCAGGACTATTAGAAAACAATTCTCAGTGTTTGGCTATAGTTCTAAGTGCCACCAATAAAAACCCGTTTTTTGATAGAAAATAACCAATTAAAAACCATCTTTTTTATGAAATCAATGACCGGCTATGGCAAAGCCTCAGCAACCTTTGAAACAAAAAATATTAGCATAGAAATAAAGAGTTTAAATTCCAAACAAGCAGATGTAAATATCAAACTTCCACCTATTTACAGAAGCCTTGAGGTAGAAATAAACAACATACTAAAAAAACGCTTGGAAAGAGGCAAAATAGATTGTTTCATCTCCCTTACCTATACCAAAGGAGAAGCCAATGTGGATATCAATCAAGAGTTATTCAAAACCTATTTCACCCAATTAAGAGAAATGACCCGCTCTATAGGTGCAAACGAAACCTATCTAACGGAATACTTGCTAAGAAGAGACGATGTTTTGCAGTCTGAACAAGAAAACCTCTCTGAGCAAGAATGCCAATCTTTGTTTTCCACTCTAAATAATGCTATAAACACCTTAGACGAATATAGACAAACAGAAGGCTCCGCCCTTGAACAAGAGTTTTTGAAAAGACTTGCCATAATAGAGAGTTTATCTTTAGAAATCTCTCCTTTTGAGAAAAACAGAGTACCTCAAATAAAAGAAAAATTACTTTCTCGCTTAGAGGAATTAAAACCAATAGAAGTAGACTCCTCTCGTTTGGAACAAGAACTAATATATTATTTGGAAAAATTGGATATAACCGAAGAGCAAACTCGTTTGGCTCAGCATATCAAATACTTTAAACAAACCATAGAAAGTAGCGAAAACATAGGCAAAAAACTTGGATTCATAACACAAGAAATGGGAAGAGAAATAAATACCTTAGGAAGCAAGAGTAACGATGCCCAAATGCAGCAAATCGTTGTCAAAATGAAAGACGAATTGGAAAAAATCAAAGAACAACTTGCCAATGTATTATAGTCAAAACCTATAAAAACGATTAAAAACACACTAAATTTTGTTATTTTTATTTACTAATAATCAAATACTTATTAGAAAACGATAAATTTTTATTTAAAAAAATTTGGCTAATAGTAAAATTTGATATAATTTTGCAAAGCAAATCAAAAGGGAGGTAATCCTCCAAGATTTGAGAAAAGGTCTGGTAGTTCAGTTTGGTTAGAATACATGCCTGTCACGCATGGGGTCGCGAGTTCGAGTCTCGTCCAGACCGCCAAAACTTCAAAAAGAGAGATGTTATTTTTAACACCTCTCTTTTTTTGTAGGTACTTGGAGCCAGAGGCTTCTTATAGGTTATAATAGGTTATGATAAGTTAGAATAGGTTGGAGGCTGTGCCTCCTTTTAGGTTAGCATAAGTTGGGATAGGTTATTTTAGG